>JAMCZM010000046.1:4457-19449 GCA_023485645.1 Candidatus Martarchaeota archaeon | reverse complement strand
AGCCTATTTTTTTATAATATGAAAGATCTTGCACCTGCATTTACACCGGCCTCTTTATTTTAGTATTATGTAAGAGTTTTATGCCTAGTTCAGAAAACTTAAATCCTATACTAGCAAAAAGGAAAAGGAGCATTATAGATATTATGTAATATATTAGATTTTTGGGTGGAAGTGAATTCACAACATTTGTTGCAATAGCAGATGGAAGATTAGTCGCACTTACATTCCCAAGACTTACTGGGCTTGCTGGTGTTTGTGCAAGAGCATATAAAAAAGTGAACATGTTGTACGCAATATAAAATACAAATACCAATATGGCAATTCCAATTAAGAGTAATATATACCCATATAAAATTTTATTTTCCATTTATTCATCCATCTAAAAATTCATTATATGTTATTTTGTCGCTTATCTCACCAGAAATATTCTGATTAAGCATCTGTTTTACTTCATCATGCTTATAATTTCCTAATAACCAGCCCAATTTTATATATGAGGTTTCAGCCGTCATATCCTTGCAGTATATCGCGCCAGCCTCACTTATCAAACGCAAATTCGTATAAACATTTGGATTTACCATACCGTATACACATTGTGAAGTCATGCCTATAATAATACCCTTATCTATAGCATTTTTGATGTGTTTAAGCCAATTATATTCAGAGTGGATTGTAGATACGGGTGCATGGCCAAGCCCTGTACCTTCTAATATTATGCCTTTGTAATTTTTATTAATATAATAATCTAGTATTTCAGGGTCGGAGTTTGGATATATTTTTATTAATGCTGTCTTTTTTTCGAATTTATCTAAAAGCTTTAACTCCGATTTTGAATCGTCGCGTTTTCTATATTCACCAACATACTCAATGTGTCCTAATTTCGAAACTCTGGCTATAATCTCATCATTTATGGGTTTAAATGCATCCCTTCTTGAAGTATGCATCTTTCTTGCCTTTGTTCCGCGTATGAATGCACAATTATTATCAGAGCTATTCTCATGCATGCAAATTCCGACTTCTGAAATATTTGAGGATGCTGCAAGTTTAGCTGAACAGAACAAATTTATAAATGCATCACTAGATCCCCTATCGCTGCTTCGCTGCGCGCCTGTTATAACTACCGGTATATTAAGATTCTGAAGCATAAAACTCAAAGCTGCAGAAGTGTAATGCATCGTGTCTGTTCCATGTGTTACTATCACCCCATTGGCACCATTATTTACTTCTTTATATATTTGGCGCGCAATTCCCTGCCATTCAAAATGAGACATATCTTCGCTTGCTATACTATAAAGGTTGCTTATTGATATATTTGCAATATCCGCTATCTCAGGAACTAAATACAAAAGCTCTTCTGGTTTTGTCAGCATATGTACCCCTCCTGTCCTATAGTCTACCCTGCTACCTATGGTGCCGCCAGTATATATTAAAGATAAATTTCTAAGGCCGTCTTTTCGTTTGAAGTCAATTGAGGGGAATTCAACATTAAATGACTTATGCTCTACGCCCTCTATTTTGTAATCAGATAATTTTACGCCTATGTTATAACCATTTTTTAACTTTATTATTATATTATCTGGTTCATCAAATGACGTGCTTGGCATTATAATTCCATCTATTTTTTTATCTCCTTTTCTTAATGTTATACTATCTCCTATTTTTATTTTATTAACATTCATTATTTTTTCAATATCCTTGCCATACATATGCTCATCCTATAATATGCTTGCGTACAATGCGTTTGCTGAAACCCGTTTAATAATTACATTCAATCTATCACCTAAATTTATGTGGTCCAATTTATCATTGTCAGACGGGTTTAATATAACTTGTTTATAAGATTTATCCCTTCCATTTATGGAATTGCTGCCAAATTCCGTTATTACACATTCAATTTGCCTTCCGATATAACTATTATTTTTTTCTCGTTGTATCTCTCTTACAATTCTATACAAATCTGAACTTCTTTTATTTATTACTATCGGGGAATGCTCTTTAAGCTTTGATGCTCTTGCATGTTCACGTCTTCCAAATCTAGATATATTTGTTAATTCGGGCTTAAGTTCCCCTATAAATTTTATTGTTTCATTAAATTCAAACTCACCCTCTGTAGGATATCCAACTATAATATCTGTTGCTATTGTTATGTCGTTTATTTTTGAGTGTAACTCCTTAGCATATAAAATAAACTGCTCAGTACTACATCTTCTTCCCATATCTAATATAATTTTGTTACTTCCAGATTGTATTGGCAGATGTATAAATTTATAAAATCTATCCGATTTTAATTGCTCTATTAATTCATCAAAGTATTTATGTAAATGATCTGGATTTAACATGCCTACTCTGACTTTAAAATCTCCATCAATATTTGAAATTTTTTCCATAAGTATTGCTATATTTGTATTTTTATCAAGACCATATGCTCCCATATCCTGTGATGTTAACTGTATTTCTTTTGCGCCCTTATCAACACTATCTTTTATCGCTCTAATTATTAATTTTTCATCATAACTTTTAAGCGGACCACGTGCAAATTTGGTTTCACAAAAAGAACAGCTGCTTAAACACCCTTCGCTTACAGGTACATGAGCAATGTGCTGTCTTGTGGGTTTAAAAAAAGATAATTTTTCTAAGTTATTTCCATCTAATAACTCCATCCGGTTCCCTAAGTATGCATTTGATACTACTTCGCTTATTTTATGTATATTATGCGGTGCAATAATACTGGCGCTACTCATATGTTTTTTTATTTTGTTACTATTAGCCCCTGCCATACATCCAGTAACTACTACTTTTTTGCCTTTTGAATTAAGTCTATCTATTAAATATAAAATTTTTTGCTCGGTTATCTTCTTTACCGTACAGGTGTTAAGTACCACTACGTCTGCACTATCATATTTATCAACAAATGATGCCCCTCCATCCAAGAGCATATTACTCATAATATCGCTGTCTGATTGGTTTAGGGTGCATCCGAATGTTTTAAGATATATCTGCATACATTTTATTTTGTATAATCTATTTAATAATAATTTCGAAAATATCTAAAAACAGAAGATTTATAAATAATGCATAAGATTAGTATGTAAAAGTGATAAAATGGTTTCGTGGGATCCTAACAAGAAGGCAAGTGTATTATGGTATATAATGGGCATAATAGGTATAGGCAATTTAATAGCTTTGATATACGTGTTGCTCTCCAGTAGTAAGAAAAAGTTATATTCGATACTTTTTATAGTGGGCTTTATAGGTCCATTGATTGCTTATCTTGTCGTAAATGACGATAAGAATTTTAAGGACATGTCTTTCAAGTTGATGATTGGAAACATAATATACTACATATTGTATTTTGGGCTGTTCGCTGCATTGCTCTCAAAAAGTCTTGGTATATAGAGAGCATTTAAATTTTTTGTTTATAAAGGTTTATAAACTTTTATAATAGAATATGTAGCGTACAGTTTTAAAATATAGTTTACTAGGTGCTTTGAATTGGCTTTAATATGTGAAAGATGCAAACGGGATATTTATAAGTATGTTATATGCAATTATTGCGGGAAAAAAATATGCGATAACTGTATAAAGAGCTCACAGAGGGCAACAAAGACAGTGAGGCTTGTTATATGCAAAGATTGTTGGTCGAACTTAAAACTCAGAAAATCTTATAAAAATAAGATTGCGGTTGTAGATCAAATGGGCAGCCAGTAATTTTAGGCATCTCAATCTAAATTATATATTTATCATAATTGATAACAGGAAAAGAGTATGGTAAGTAAAGTTTTTTTAACGATAGTCTGTACATTAACACATTATGATAAGTTATTACACATAGATAATTGCAGTACTTAAATGTTTTTTACATTTCTTTTTTCCACAATTTCTGCTATACTGGGCTTTAATTCTACCTCCTTTTTAATATCTTCAATAAATGCATTGATTTTAACCCCGTGTAACTGCTTTCCTGTTCTATCCCTTATTGATATTGTCTCCCCGTCCCTTTCTTTCTGACCAATTACTATAGTATATGGAACCTCATTTATTTTCGCATCTCTTATTTTATATTCAAGTGTTTTATCTGAGATATCAAGCTGCGCACGTATGTCATTCTCTATCATTTTATTGTAAATAATTTGTGCATAATCATTAGATTGTGCTGAGATAGATATAACAGACGCTTGGATTGGCGCAATCCATGTTGGAAATTTCCCTTTAAAATGTTCTGTTAGTATACCTATGAACCGTTCTAAAGAACCATAAAGCACTCTATGTATTATTATGGGCGTATGCTCTCGTCCATCCTCCCCAGTATACGATAGATTGAAACGCACCGGCAATTGATAATCAAGTTGTATAGTGCCGCATTGCCATTCTCGTTTCATTGAATCTTTTAAATGTATATCTATTTTAGGCCCGTAGAACGCGCCATCTTTATCTTTAATATTATATTTTATCCCATTTTTCTCTAATGCGCTCTTTAAGTATGATGTGGCAGCATCCCATGTCTCTTTTTCGCCAAGATGGCTATCTGGCATAGTTGATAAATTTGCGTAATATTCTAGCCCAAATATACCATAGAGATATTTTGTAAGCTTTAAGAGATTCATTATTTCTGACTCTAAGTGCTGCTCATCCGTAAATATGTGTGCATCGTCTTGCGTAATCTCCCTTACACGAAAGAGCCCTGTCAATGCTCCACTTATTTCATTTCTATATAGTTTATCAAAATCTGCCATACGCAATGGTAAATCCCTATAACTCCATCTCCTAGACTTGTATATCATTATTGTAGATGGGCAATTCATTGGCTTAATTCCAATGTCATTATCCTCTCCTAATATAAACATATCCTCTTTATAATGGTCTATATGTCCGCTTACATGCCATAACGCTATATTAGCAAGCGCAGGCGTTGATATCTCTATATACCCATTTTTTCTTATGAGTTTTCGTATGAATGCTATTAGTTCCTGATAAATTATGATTCCATTGTTATGCCAATATACCATCCCTGGTGATATCTCTTGGAAGCTAAACAAATCCATACGTTCAGCTATTGTTCTATGGTCATTTTCACCAAGACCAGACCAATCGGATTTTTTTACAATTGATAGGTCTACGCGCTTTTCTTTTTTTTCTTTTTGTTTATCTTGTACATTTAAATTATTATTTGAATACCATCGTGATTGCTCAGCAAGCGGATGCCCTTTTATATTTATTGACAACTGTTTGTTCCATCCAAAAGGAGCAGAAATTATATTTAGATTATGCTTATTTTCTTTTGCGTATGCCTTTATGTGATTATATAACGCCGCTGCCTTATCTAAATCCTCAAGATTGCTACTAAGGTGTGCAAATGGATACAAAACTATGCCATCAACTTTTTGTTTTTCTGCAAACTTTAAAGAATCGTTAAACATTTTTTTTGCACTTTCGAGTGTATCATCCTTTTCAATTGTCATAAAAAGTACAAGTGCATTCTTTATGTGCTCTTCTTGCCTTTCTATACTATCATATATACTTGCTTCTGGTTTTACCATTTTATAAGATATGTTATCAACATCAAGTTGTAATACACGCATAAAAGCACCGATATACTATGATATGTTGAATCTACTTTTTATACTTTATGTATGGAATATCGCAATGTATTATAAATTTTAATTATGTAACATATATGTCATGGTAGATAGTATACGGCTTGAAAGCCTTTTTGAAATTAAAAGCATACTAGACATAGTTGGTAACAAAAACGCAATAAATGCAATGCGATTATTTTCACTTTCAATAGAGAAAGGTGAACATAGAAAACCACTCTTGTTTTATGGGCCATCTGGTGTTGGAAAAACAGCGTCTGCTATAGCAATAGCAGCTGAAAATAACTGGAATATTGTTAATTTTAATGCCAGTGATTACCGCGATAGCGATACAATAAAAAATATATTAATTCCAGCGTCTAATACGAAGAGCATATTCGGAAAGCGGAATCTAATAATATTGGATGAAATTGATGACCTTGTGGCACGTTTTGATAACGGGGCACCTGCTGCAATAAGTGAACTTATAAAAAAATCTAAGAATCCTATTATTTTTATATCAAATGATTTATGGGATAGAAAAATAATGTTTTTAAGAAATGTCGTTGAACCAATAGAATTTAAAAAAATAGATATAGATTCGATGACGGAAAGGCTTGCGCATATAGTGAAACGAGAAAAAATACCAATGAAAATAGATACCATAAAGGTAATTGCCGCAAGAGCAAAGGGAGATATGCGCAGCGCAATAAATGATCTATACGCATTTATCGGTAGTGATGATACTATTGAAGATATATCAGATCAATTAGGCATGCGTGATAGAAAGAGCGATGTGTTTTCAGTTTTAGACCGCATATTTTTATCAAATACTATATCCTCTCCAATAGCTGCTATGGCAAATAGTGATGTGGATGCAGACATGTTATATGGGTGGATTGATGAAAATATACCAAAGCGATATAAAGGTGCAAAAGAATTAAGCTCTGCGTTTCATTATCTATCTACTGCTACAATGTATTCATCACGTGCTGTGCGTATGCAATATTATGGTTTATGGAGATATCGGAATGTACTAATGTCTTCAGGTATATCTCTATCTAAAACAGGGTATCCGTCAACCTTAGAGCGATATGCATTTCCAAGGGTAATAAGTTCACTTTCAAAATCTAAGGATTTCAGGGAGAAATCAAAAGTTCTTGCTGAAAAATTATCTGAAGTTATACATTCAAATTCAAGGGAGATTATGAATCAGTACCTTCCTATGCTTGCAATAATGGCTAGAGACTCAATTAAGCAATCAAAAGAAAATGCATATATTCAATTTGAGCAGATATATAGGCTTGAAAAAAAGGATGTTGATGCGCTTGTGGAAATGGCGCCAATATAATTTAATGAAATAAATTAATGTTTTGTAAAAATAAATGCCAGCCAAAATGGCCGGCCAACTTTGTTTTATTCGCAGTTTTCAGCAATTAATAATGCCGAAACGCCTACATTAATACGTCTTTTTGCTGCATATAATTTTGCCGCCTTTATGCTTGATATAAGCTTTTCCGCCAAAATATCTTTCAAGGCGGAATCCATTACTAGATCATGCTCTATATCCAGCGCCATGTAGACGTCTCCAAAGTCGTTACTCTCAAGTGCGTTCCTGATTATTTGTTTCACGCACTCTACACCGTTTCCTATCCCCCTATTTTTTTCTATACGTTCCACCATATTCCCCACCCCTGTATGGCAATGCTGCATAGATTTGTTAATCAACTAGTGATTATTTTGATATAATAATGTTATGTTTAATTAAAAAATAAACAAAAATATAATAATATTTAAATACCCTTCTAACGAAGCATCAATGTATGTAATCTTAAGGTGTCTTAATGGCGTTAAATGGAAAAACATTCGGTATTATTGGAATAGCAATAATTGTTATAGCGGTGGCTGTTGTAATCCTCTTTATGGGTGGTGGAGCTAGCATAAAATCTACCTCAAGTACCGCTGGAAATCAGACAAAAAACTCTGGGACTAATGCCGCAGGAAGCGGTAATACAGGGTCTTCAATTCCCAAATCTGAATCCTCTATTTATACAAGTTTGGCATCAAAGAAAAACATAAGCTTCGGATCGCTCCTCAATTATATTACTGATAACAATTCTGCAAATAGCACTCCTATAATGGTTAGCTATAATGGGTCAGTAGTTGGCACTTATAGTATAATTTCCCTTAATTTTCCAGTTAAATTAGATTACGCAAAGGTTAACAATGATTGGAGATTGAATTTTAGTGCAGTGTCCCTTCCAATTGTAGGTAATTATACTGGCTATATAATATACAAAAATAACACACTCTATTCATGTTCCAAAAGTACTGTAATTAATGATACAGTAAAGAATACTGTCGTTAATTGCCAAACTGAGAAAAATAGTAACATATCTGGAATTAATACAAGTGGCTTATCAAATTATAATTTAAGTATAAATAAATTGAATGAAACTTCTTATGATGGTACTCCATGTCTTTATGTATCTGCAAGTGCAAATAACCTAACCGCACCAGCAACTCAGAATAGTACAATACCATCTGAGGGTAAGCTTAATATAGGCGTAAATACTTGTATATACGCCCAGTATAGACTACCGCTTAATTTAAACATCAATATAACCGCTATTAATAAAACAAATAATAATCAGATATTATCTATAAATGTTAAATTAAACAAGGTATCAATTACAAATAACGTTAATCAAACATTTGTAGACACGCTTCCCGGACCAATTGTAAATTATACCGGTATAAACACGGCAAATAATTCATATGGTGGCGGTGGGTATGGATCAAATAATATGTACTATATTAATAATGCATGTAACCAAACGGTATTTATATATTTGAATAAGGGATATGCAGTGTGTAATAATTTTAGGGTTGTACTCGTAGGACTTAGTTCACAAAATGCCACAACCCAATATTCTGAGTTTAATATATATAATAATAAGACTGGAATGTTGGTAATGGCAGGATTAGGTGCAAATTTGTTTCACACAAGTGATGTGACATATGAAAACGTAACGCTTGATATTACGAACGAGGGTACATTTAATATGACTGGATTGCAGGATTCTGCAATAAGGTTGAATACAATGCCGTCATAGGCATTGTAAAATTTGCCTAAATTTTATTCCAAATTTTTTACAGTTCCTATGGCAAATATACGCGGCTGCTTTGTTCTTACAAGCAGCAGTTTGTCATTTATTGAAAGTGGGAGTGCCTTTGCAAGGGATATTTTAATAATATTGCTATCTGAACTTAACATTTTTGCTGCGGAATAAGAAAAGACTCCAGATACATCAAAGCGTTCTTTTGACACATCAATATTTAATAAGTTTGATTTACTTATCTGCAATGTTATGTTCATTGCTCTTTTTATTTGCGTTTTAGCCAAAATATCACCACGTTCTATATCCTTGCTATCAATACCCTTTATAGCAATACCAACACGTGTGCTTGCATCAGCAGACTCAATATCAACATCATGACTTTGTATATGTCTGATGGATATGACTTTGCCGCTTGTGTGTGTTAGGTTATCATGAACATTTATGACACCATTAATTACTATGCCTAGAGCGATGTCCCCTACCCCTTTAACTGGAAAGGCTTTATCTATAACAACTTTAGGGTTTGAATTATTTTCTTTTTTCGTATTTATTGCGATATTTTCTATTAATTGAAGAATATTTTCGCGATTGCAAACCTCAATTTCTATAGATAAGTTTTTTGTTATATGCTCTACGCTATTATCATCAGTTAATACTACACGCTTGCCAAGCAAATCAGAAGCTATTATTGCTTCTCCAAATAATGCGTCTATAGTTCTTGTGCTCAAAATGACAATGTCTGATAAAAAGATTGATTGTGCAAATCCATAGTACTTTTCATTTGTATCTGAAGGCGTTAGTACAACGATATTCGTGTTATTTATTTTTCTATTATAAAACACAATTCCATTTTCAGTACCTTTCTTGCCTATTAATTGTGCGAGCTCAATATCATTCGGTATTGCCACTATAATGTTATTCATAAATAAGTATTAAAAAACAAAAAATAAAAATAGAGCACCTATTTACTCTACTCAATCTTTTTATCAGACATTGTCTTTGGCTTTTTTTATGTCTATACTCAAAATCCCATTCTTATAACTTGCCTTTGAACTGTCTGCAACTACGGATTCTGGCAGCCGCAATGTCCTATAATACCCAGAGGATGATCGCTCCTTTCTATAAAAATTTTTCCCAGACTCCTCATTTTCAACATATCGCTCTGCCTTTATTATCACTTCATCTGCGGTTACCTTTAATTTAATGTCCTTTTTTTCTAATCCAGGCATTTCGGCATTAACTCTAAAAGAATCCCCATTATCTTGCAGATCTATTCTCGGCACTGCAAATCCTTCATTAAAAAATTCATCTATCTGGCTCTTGCGGAATAAAGAAAAAGGATCCGCAAAGATGTCAGAAAACTCCGGTATAGGCACTAACCCATATTTTTTCTTTTTTTCGTCCATCATATCACTCTGTCAACTTTTTTTTGACAATTCAATATTTTATTTAATAAACAATAAATTATTTAAATCTTTTGAATCATAATATATACACGTAGATTAAAGCGAAGGTAGAAAAAAATGAGGAAGATAATAATAAAAGCTATAGATAAACCTTCGGTAAATAAACCAGATTATATGATAAGCTGGTTTTGTGAGGCATTTGGCCTTAGTAATACCGATGATAAAAATACTATAGAAGCTCAACTGTTAAAATCTTTTCTCATTGCCGCGCAAAAAAGTGATGGTATCTCAAGCTCTCAAATAAAATTGAAAGGGGATATTGCACGTACCACAATAATTTATCATATGAATCGATTTATTGAAACAGGTCTTGTAGTAAAAAAAGGGCGTAAATATTATCTTAGATCAAATGCATTATCATCCGCTATAGAAGAAATAGAATATGATATAGACAGAGAGTTGCAGCGAATGCATGATATAGCTGAAATTTTCGACAGAAAGTTTAATAGTTATTATAATAAGAAAGGAAAGGAAGTAAAAATTGATTAGGTGTTTTAATTGTCTGAAAAAAATTCTATTAATAATGAGGATACTGTGCCTGATACCTTAGTTAATATAAAAAATACATCACAAAATGGAAGCAAAGAAAATGAGGATGCCCTGCTAAAGCAAAATAACGAGTTATTAGATAAATTTTTGAGGATAGCAGCGGAATTTGATAATTATAAAAAGCGTTCAGCTATCGAAGTTGAAAATTCAAAAGATATGGGAAAATTTGAAATGATGAAATCATTACTTACAATATTAGACGAATTTGAGATTACGGTAATGGCTGCGTCTAAATCAAATGATAAAAATATGGCAAAAGGCGTGGAAATGTTATATCTAAATTTCAAGGATACGCTTAAGAAGTTAGGGCTATCTGAAATAAATACTAAAGGCATATACGACCCATATACACATGAAATTGTTATAATGCAAGATGATGATAGCAAAGAAGGTACAATATTAGATGTAATAAAAAAAGGATATATGTTTAATAATAAATTGCTTCGTGTTGCATCCGTAATAGTCTCTTCTGGAAAAAATGGCACACATTCAAAGCAACTTACAAATGAAGAAAAAGAAAATAATGAAAATAACGCTAAAAAATAATAAAAGTGATAAATATGAAAATAATTGGAATAGATCTTGGAACATCAAATTCTGCAGCTGCAGTTCTTCAGGGAGGCAGACCTGTTATAATACCAAGTAGCGAAGGTGCTAGTCAATATGGCAAGGCATTTCCAAGCTATGTAGCATTTACAAAGGACAACCAGAAACTTGTGGGAGAGCCCGCACGAAGGCAGGCAGTTGCAAATAGTGAACGCACATTTTATGCGTTTAAAAGAAAGATGGGAACAGACTTTTTATATAAGGCAAATGGCAAGACATACAAACCACAGGATCTTTCTGCGATGTTATTGCAGAAAATAAAGCAGGATGCTGAGGCATTTTTAGGGGAACCTGTGACAAAAGCGGTAATAACAGTACCTGCATATTTTGATGATAATCAAAGGCAAGCTACAAAAGATGCAGGGGAGATTGCAGGGTTAGAAGTTGTACGATTGGTAAACGAACCTACTGCAGCATCACTTGCTTATGGTGTAGATAAAGTAGGAAAAGATATGAAAATATTAGTATATGATTTAGGTGGAGGTACTCTTGATGTAACAATAATGGAATTTGGTAATGGTGTCTTCGAGGTTAAATCAACAAATGGTGATACACACCTTGGAGGAACGGATATGGATAATACCATAGTAGAATTCTTATTAAAAGAGGTAAAATCACAGCATAATATAGATATCTCAAAAGATCTTCAGGCTATGCAGCGTTTGCGTGAAGCGGGGGAGAAGGCAAAAATAGAACTATCTACTGTATTAACTAGTGATATAAGCCTGCCATTTTTAGGCAAGGATGCAAATAATAATCCAATAAACTTCACATATTCGTTTACAAGGGCAAAGCTAGAGAGCCTTGTAGTGCCTATAATAGAGCGTTCTACAAAAGCAGTAATGAATGCATTAAAGGATGCAAAATGTGAGCCAACAAATATAGATAAGATAATACTTGTAGGTGGTCCAACGCGCATGCCAATAGTTCAAAGATATGTAGAGCAATTACTTGGCAAAAAAATAGAGCGCGGTGTAGATCCTATGGAAGCTGTGGCATTAGGTGCTGCAGTTCAAGCAGGTGTATTAACTGGTGAGGTAAAGGATGTGGTTCTACTTGATGTGACTCCATTAACACTAAGTATAGAAACACTAGGTGGAGTGGGGAGCGACAACACCATTAATTGAGCCAAATACTACAATACCTATAAAGAAATCAAATATATTCTCAACTGCCGAAAATAATCAAACAAAGGTTGATATACATGTTGTTCAGGGTGAGAGAACATTAGCAAAAGATAATATAGACCTTGGAAGATTTGAATTAACAGGTATACCTCCAGCTCCAAGAGGAGTCCCTCAAATAGAAGTGGCATTTGATATAGATTCTAACGGCATATTGCACGTAACCGCTACAGACAAGGCTTCAGGAAAGGCTCAAAGTATGGATATAATAGCTCCTCATAAAATGAGTAAGGATGAGATAAACAAGAAAATGGATGAATGGAAGCAGTATGAAGAAAAAGATAAGGCGCTCCGTGAGAATATCGAGACGAAAAATAATGCAGAATCGCTTATATATACAGTAGATAAAACACTTGATGACTATAAGGATAAAATACCTTCAAATATAAAAGATGAGGTAACAAAGGCGAAAGAGGCGTTAGAATCTGCAATAAAGGCAGAAAATTATACAGAAATGAAAGCTAAGAGCGATGATTTGGGCAAGGTGCTGCAAAAAATTGGAGAGAGTATGTATAAGAATTCGCCAAATTCCCAAGATGGTCAAAATACAGGACCTACAAATGATTCTGATACGACAGGAACTGGAGCATCGGGGAGTGCTAGTGATGGAAATACAACTGATGCGGATTTTAAAGTAGAAAAATAATACATTAAATAGAAGAGAATGATCGGATGGAGGATTTTTATAAGATTTTGGGCGTAGAAAAGAACGCGAATGTAGATGATATAAAAAAG
This sequence comes from Candidatus Martarchaeota archaeon, assembly GCA_023485645.1. Lineage (GTDB taxonomy): Archaea > Micrarchaeota > Micrarchaeia > Micrarchaeales > Micrarchaeaceae > JAJZDT01. Next base: position 6,214 of record JAMCZM010000046.1, on the reverse strand, counting down.
GCATATCGCAAGCTTGCGCTCAAATACCATCCGGATGTAAATAAAACAAAAGAGGCTGAAGAGAAATTTAAAGAGATAAACGAAGCATACGCTGTGCTAAGTGATGAAAAAAAGCGACAGCAATATGATACATACGGGCACGATAACTTTAATCAGCGCTATTCGCAAGATGATATCTTCCGCGATTTTGATTTTGAGCAGGTATTCCGCGATTTTGGGATTAATTTTGGTGGTGGAGGGTTTTCAGATAATATCTTCAATGATATTTTTGGAAACGGACAGAGATCCAATAGGGGAGATATAGGAAGCGATATATTAGCACATGTAAACATAACATTAGAAGAGGCATATAACGGAGTTGATAAAAAAATAAAATTAAAACATGTAATAGCATGTAATATTTGCAAAGGGAGTGGCGCTGAGCCTGGAAGCAATATAGTAACATGTAAAACTTGTAATGGTAATGGGCAGGTGCGGGCAACACAAAGAACAATATTTGGCATAATGCAGACTGTTGCACCATGCCCCAAATGTAATGGTAGTGGTAAGAGTATTGAAAAGGCATGCAGCAATTGTAGAGGAAATGGAAAAATCGTGTTGGAAAATACTATAGATATATCAATACCAAAAGGTATTGAAAATGGTACGCAGCTGCGCGTTAAGGGCATGGGGGATTATGGAAAGAATAGAACAGGAGATTTATACGTAGAAGTATCTATACAGAAAAATAAGGTATTTCAGCGCGATGGAAATGATCTGTTATGTGATATAAATATACCGTTTTATACGGCAATTTTAGGCGGTAAAGCTAGCGTAAATACATTAAGTGGTGCAAAAGATGTATCTATTAAGCCTGGAACTCAAAATGGGGATAGTATAGTACTATATGGGAGCGGCATGCCAAGATTTAGGTCAAATCAATATGGGGATATTATAATAAAAATCTATGTAGAAATACCAACAAGTATAACAAAAGAGCAACATGAACTTATATATAAATTCGAGGAGATTGATAAAAAGAAAAAAAAATTTGGCATATTTTAAATTATTAAATGCTAGTGCTTATTTAATTCAAATCTAAGTCAGTATAGGTTAATGTTTTAACAGATATTAATATATACTTTCAAATTAAACCCTAAATATCTGCATTCTTTTATGTGGTTCTATGGTTGATGCTATAATAGAGGGAATGAAGATAAAATTTGATGAATTCCTAGATAGGCATTACAAAGAACAGATAGAATCACTTATAATTTCGTATCCTGAAAAGGTTAGTCTTCGTGTAGACTTTAAAGATCTTGAGCGTTTTGATTTAGATCTTGCAAATGAGTTAATAGAACATCCTGATGTAGTTATAGAAGCTGCCACATTATCATTAAGATATAGAATAGGCGATGTATTAAGTGAGGATAATGAGCCGCATGTGCGCTTTTATGGGCAAACAATAAACAATCCACTAGTGCAGGATGTCGGTTCAAAGTATATAAGCAAAATGATATCGTTAGATAGCTTAATAGTAAAACGTTCGGAGATTAATCCAAAAATAAAGGTAGGCACATACAGGTGCACATACTGCAATGCCACATATAGACTAAAGCTTGAAAAGGAGGAAGTGCCAGAGATCTGCTCGCAGTGCAGACGTAAATCAATAAAGGAGGTTCCAGAAGAATCCAAATTTGTCAACCTTCAAAAAATCGCAGTCATACCTCCCCCAGTTACTGATTTTCCGCTAACATATATTCCTTTTGGAACAAGAC
>JAMCZM010000046.1:0-4447 GCA_023485645.1 Candidatus Martarchaeota archaeon | reverse complement strand
AAAAAATCGCAGTCCAAGATCCGCTCGAAAAATTAAAGGGTAATACACCTACATGGCAGCTTGAGGTATGGATATCTGACGATCTTGTAAATACTGTAATCCCTGGGGATATAATTTCGATAACAGGTATATTAAGAATAAGACCACGAAGAAACCAACGCGGCAAACTTGATAAAAGTTTATATACAATGTTTTTAGAAGCGGTATCGATAATACCAAAACAAAAGGAATTTGCTGATATTAACATATCTGATGAGGAGGAGCGACAGATTCGCGAACTTGCAAAAGATCCCGAGATATTTGAAAAGATAGCATCATCAATAGCCCCATCTATATATGGACATGAGGAGATAAAGCGCGCTGTAACACTGCAACTCTTTGGAGGAACAATGGGAAAGCGCCTTGTTGATGGTGGCATGATAAGAAGTGATATGCACATAATGCTAATAGGAGATCCCGGAAGTGCAAAAACAAGGGTGTTGCAATCAGTATCGCGTCTTGTTCCAAAAGGAATATATGTTAGCGGAAAATCAGTAACTGGGGGAGGTATGACTGCCGTTGCAGAGCGCGATGATTTTGCGGATGGTGGCTGGACATTAAAAGCTGGGGCTCTTGTTTTAGGAAGTGGTGGAATAGTTGCAATTGATGAATTTGATAAAATAGGTGATGAGGATAGAGCTGCGCTTCACGAAGCTCTAGAGTCCCAAACAATAAGCGTTGCAAAGGCTGGAATAATCGCAACATTTAATGCACGGGCTGCAGTGTTGGCCGCGGCAAATCCAAAATACGGAAGATTTGACCAGAATATGTATCCAGTAGAGCAGTTTGATATACCCCCTACATTACTATCACGTTTTGATCTTATATTTCCAATAAAGGATAGGATGGATGAAGAACTTGACAAGGAGATAGCAGAGCATATATTAAGACAGCACGAGGCGGCTGGGGCGAAGATAGCAAATAAAGATTCAGATCAGCAGGTGACTCTTCCCCCAGTAGATACAGAATTGCTAAGAAAATATATTGCGTATGCAAGGAAAAATATTTCGCCAAGGCTAGGGGAGGAGGCATCAAAACGCATACAGAGTTATTATGTAGAACTAAGAAAAGCTGGGATGAAAAGCGGTGCAGTTCCAATTACTCCAAGACAAATAGAGGGCCTTGTAAGGATGTCCGAAGCAAGTGCAAAGACACGCCTTGCTGATCTTGTTGAATTAAATGACGCAGAAAGAGCAATAGCACTATCAGAACATATGTTAAAGACATTAGCTGTTGATAGTAGTGGAAGGCGCGACATCGATACAATTTTAACTGGTGTTCCGAGAGAGCGCGCGGATAAATACAACAATATAATAGGCATAATAAGAAAGCTTGATTCTGAAGAAGGAATGGCAAAGACGCAAAGAATAGTAGAGGAAGCGGAAAAGATAGGTATAGATGCGAATGCTGTAAACAAATATATATCAGATTTGGAAAGAAGTGGGGATATATTCTCACCAAAGCCAGGAGTAGTTAAAATGGTAAAGCATGAGGGAGAATAGGTATATAAACAAACTCCAAAAACTACACTATAATTTATACGCGTCTAAAATACTAATTCAATTAGAATATATGCCGCGCCCACCAACGTACAAATCTCTTTATAAGTATTCGCGTGCTATTGGTATTCTTCTTTATATCATTTATCATTGTTTTGTATAATATTTTTTCCTGTGGATCTAATTTGCCCTCTTTTACTATCTCCTGCTTTTTACCATCAACAATTTGCGTTTCTGTTTTGCTTATTACATCTTTTTTTACCATTGCATACCATTCATCAAGAGAGCTGCCACTCACATCCTTATCTTTTAGTATAGACATCATATCTTTCATATTAAGCTTTCTTTCCTTGTTTCTTGTATGTTCATGTAACAGAGGGCGCATTGCAGCTTTGTCACATATCTTTTCAATATCAGCAGGTGAATATCCAGCTGTTGCTCTAGATAATCTGCCATAGCTAAGACGGTGCCTTGGCTTATTTCTTGTATATAATTCAAATAACATTTTTCTATCCTTATATCGTGGTGGGCTTAAATATATCGCATCACTAAATCGTCCGCTTCTCTTTAAGGCAGCGTCGATATCCCAAGGCTGGTTTGTAGTTCCCATTACGAATATACCTTCAGGATTAGATTCTATACCATTCATTTCCACAAGGAATTGGTTTACGGCAAGACGCATTGCAGAACTCTCTCCACCTTCTCCGCCGCCGCTTCTTTTTACCCCTAATGCATCTACTTCATCGAATATTATTATACAGGGTGCATTATCGCGAGCCTGCTCGAATATCGCATGTAAATTCTTTTCAGTATTTCCAGTATACATATCCACAATCTGATTTATCCTTGCAATAATTACATTCGCTCCAGCTTCTCCGGCAACGGCATTTATTATATACGTCTTTCCAACTCCAGGTGGACCATAAAGAAGCGTTCCCGTTCCAAGCTTCTTACCATATTTTTTGAACAATTCAGGCTTTTTTAATGCAAGAACTATATTATCATTCATATATTTTTTAACCTTATTAAGACCAATCACCATATCAAATTTTATGGTTGATTTATAAAACGACATTTTCTTTATCTGCCCATCTTGTATTACAGTCTCATCTTTATTCTGTTGCGCTTTAGTACTCTTTTGAGGCATAGGCATTGATTGTGCTATAGGTTTTTGCGCATTAAGATCCATTTGCGATTTTGTTTCAGTAGCTACCTCTTTTGCATCTATATGGAGTAGTGAATCTATATGCTCTAATCTATTTTTTCCTTCTGTATAATTAGGATCATTTGTTACAGCCCGCTCATACCAGAATCTTGCGCTAAGTAAATCATTGCTCTGTTCTGATATGTCACCCATGAGCAGCGGCGCATCCGGACTTTTAGGCTCTAATTCCATAACGACCTGTAAATCGCGCCTTGCAGAATCAAAATCCTTTTGTATAACATAATTTAGTGCTCTATTAAAATAAGCGCTAGAATACTCTTTATCTATGTTTATAGCCTCAGTATATTCAGCTATTGCATCGTCAAACTTGCTTTCATCAAAAAAGCTATTTCCTCTCATCCAGTGCTCTTTGGCCTTCGGGTCTACCTCATGCTTACCCTTATTGTTAGAATCATCTGGAGCGCCCGCCATCTAAATCACATTAATACCATATTAGATATTATCAATAATATTTAAATTTTATGTATTTAATCAAATCAGTCCTTTTTCGATTCAATTATATCAAGTTGCTCATTAAGCATGCTATCTACCTCTGATATGTTACTATCGGATCTGCGCACATTGATGAATTTTAGGGACTTGAACTTGTTTAAAAGTGCCATTGTCTTAGTACATAACTCCTTTAATTTTATATCCTTTATCTTATAATTACCATTAAGTTGGTTTATGGCAAGTTGGCTATCCGAATAGAGAACTATGTCATATTTCTTTAAATTCTCCACATTCTCACTACACCATTTTAGCGAATTATATATTGCGTTATGTTCAGCAAAATTGTTTGTTGCTATTCCATTTTCTATTATGCCTTTTTTTATGAGCGTACTATTCCTAAATATTATGTACCCCGATAGACTAAGGCCAGGGTTGCCTCGCGACGCGCCATCAGTATATATAGTTATCATAGCCACGTATTCATTTCAGACTACTACTTATTAATATTATTCTTTGGATATCTATATGGTGGTATAGTGCATTTTTATGATATTGACAAGGGTATAGAGCTTGTTAAAGCTGCACGCAGTAGCATAGAACTGTATATAAAGAGCCCACGTTTTTATAAAGGTATGGTATCATCTAATTTGCTTCATTTTAAAGATAAATACGGAATATTTGTAACGCTTGAGCATTACCCGACAAGAACGCTACGTGGTTGCATAGGTTTTTTATATGGCAATTCATACGTATATCACACCCTAGTTGATGCAGCCATTGCAGCTGCGTTTGAGGATCCTAGATTTGTTCCAATTTCACATTATGAACTTGACGAGATGTTAATAGAGGTAAATGTGCTCTCTGATATGACGGATCTTGGCAAGAGCGCCGCATCTAGAAAGAAGAATTTAATGCTTGGAAGGGATGGAATAAGTATTGAATATGGCATTTATAGGGGTTTATTGCTGCCAGGTGTTGCGGTCGACGAGAATCTGACAAAAGAGGAGTTTTTAAACGCACTATGCGACAAAGCAGGTCTTCCTAGCAGATATTGGATGCAGCCCAATGTCAAAATGTATAGGTTTGAAACACAGATATTTAGGGAGGAGAAGCCTAATGGCAATGTTATCGATGTGAATTTAAAGCGCATGATAAAAGCATAAAATATTTTTATTGCAGATGGCAACGCCATTGAGTATTATAATAAATATCTATCTGCTGTTATAATATAGAAATTGTATGGGCAGCTAGA
>JAMCZM010000040.1 GCA_023485645.1 Candidatus Martarchaeota archaeon | reverse complement strand
CCGGAGCAATTGTGCTTAATTTTGAGCTAACTCCGATAAAAAGGACAAGCGCAATTATTATATAAATTAAAAATAAGTATGCATATTTTGCTTTTAGCTTATTTTTCATAATAGCAAATATATTCTCTTTTTTTTCTGTTGGAATTTTGCTTTTATATTTATTTAGAATTTTTATTCTATCCTTTAGGACCGTTTCCTCATTTTCTATAATTTTTGATTCTACTAATTCTTTTTTTATACTACTCGAATCAGATGTCATAAATAGGCCCCTAGCAACTATAGTTTATAAAACAATTTAACTAATAAAAGCTTTGCTAAAAAATAGGCAATTAAAAAATAAAAATTAAATAAAACAAATAGGCAAATCTATTTACTGTTGTGCCGGGGCAGTTTGGGGGGTTTCTTTTATTGCTGCACTCAATTGCTGTTCATTTATGTCCTTACATACGTTGCACATACTTGCATGTTCTTTTGCCTTTGTTATCACTTCTTCTCTTGTTTCGGCTGATACTTCAAAATTACACTGTTTTCCTGCATTTTTTGCTGCAAAACTATATTTTCCTGCCATTCTATCACGTTACTATATTAAAAAGAAACTATTTATTAATATATGAAAAAAAATCATATGAAAATATTACATATGTTTACTTTTGTAAACGTAATTAAAATTAATCAAATATTGAAATATGTGGGTTTTTATTCTTATCTGTTCAATATATACTATCAGGTATCCGTATGCGTGACTTTTCTAATGTACTATTTGATGCTCTAGGGAATAAGAGTAGATTTAAGATACTTAGTGCGCTTACAGAAAAGCCTCTATCCGTTAGTGAATTATCTAAAAAGACGGGAATAGAACAAACTAATATATCGCATAATTTGAATACACTCTTGAAATGTAAGATTGTGATATATAAAAATTCAGGGAAAAGGCATATATATACAATAAATTATGAATTCAAAAGCTTTATAAAAATAGTAATAAAAGATATCAAAAAACATCAGAGCATACTTAAGAAAGGTGGTCTGTTTGTTTCTATAATGTTATTTGTTATAAAACCTCTAGCTACATATGAGGTAGGACAGACAACGCTTATTTTTATCAATATGTTGCAACCGATAAAAGACCTAATTTTTGCTGGTTAAATAATATATAAAAGTCTTCAATGTACTCTGTTATGGGTTTAGTCTAATGTTTGCCAATATGTGGTTTATAGGAAATCTTTTTATATTATGTTTTTTATACATATAATGTCAACTAAGTGATTCCAATGGTATGCTAATCTTATATTGCGCTTGTTTTTTAGTGTGTAGTGTCATTTCTTGTTTTTTTGGCATAACTATAATGAGGGGATTACTATGGATAGTAATGTGATAATCAAAGTTGATAGAGTAATGAAGAAGTATAAGGTCAGCGAGAGTAATTCTAAAAAAGGCTTTTTTAATAGTTTCAAAAGAAAAAAAGTTATTAAGGTCGCTGTGAAGAATATAAGCCTTAATATAAAAAAAGGAAGTATAGTAGCTCTGCTCGGAAAGAATGGCAGCGGTAAATCAACACTAATCAAAATGATGACTGGTATATTATATCCTGATAGCGGCCAAATAATAGTTGACGGATTATTACCATATAACGATAGGAAAAAATTGGCATTAAAAATGGGTGTTGTGCTTGGTGCCCACGGCCAATTGTATTGGAATCTGCCAGCAATTGATACGTTTAATTTTATGCGAAGCATGTATAAAATACCTGAAAAGGAATTTGAGAAAAGGCTTAAGTTATATCTTAAAATGCTCTCTCTTAAAGACGTATATAAAAAGCCTGTTAGGACAATGTCACTTGGCGAGCAGATGAAATGCAATTTTGTAGCATCAATGCTGCACAATCCAAAGATTGTATTTTTGGATGAGCCAACAATAGGCGTAGACCTTCCATCAAAATCAGCATTAAAAGAGGCAATACTCACCGCAAGAGAGAAATTAGGCACGACCTTCTTATTAACAACACATATAGTTGAGGATATAGAGATTGCTGATCATGTGATTGTCATAAATAAGGGTAGAAAGGAGTTTGATGGCACCAAAAAGAAATTGGAGCATATATTTGGTGATAACCGCATTGTTGAACTATATAGCACAAATATAGCACAAATAAATTTAATGCACTATGGGCGCGTTATATCGAAAACTAATAATATGGCAAAACTTGAAGTAAGGCCTTCAATGCTTAAAAGTAAGGAATTTTTAAAAATATTAAATAGCAAGCATGTATTCGATTATAGGGTATCCGAGCCGCATCTTAGTTATGTACTATCAAAACTCTATAAATCATTTGATAAAAAAGGTGAGCGCGATGGATAATCCATATATCGCATTTTTTAAGATATCAATAAAAGATAGTAGTGCATACTTTAAGGATTATTTAACCTACACAATCGGAAGAATATTAACATATATGCTTATGATATTCGTATGGAATATAGTATATATTGGGGGGCATTTATCAGAAATAGGTTCTTTTAGCCTTATGCAAATTGATGCATATTTTGTAATAGGCGGCGCGATATTTTTGATAATAGATTCGAAGAATGATAAGATATTATCGGATGATATAAAAACAGGAAATATAGCTAAATCGCTAATAAAGCCCGTGAATTATGTTTACATGGTCTTTTTAGAGTCTCTTGCGGATAATGTGCTTGTTCTGCCTCCTGTGTTTATTACTATTATATTTGCGCTCTATTATTTAGGAATATCAACAAGTATACTTTCAATTATTACATTCATAATAATCGTGCTTATCGGGTATGCAATAATAAACGTAATACAATTCATAATAGGCTCTCTTTCAATATATACAACATCAGCATTTGGCATGTCGATTTTGCTTGCAAATGTGGCATTTATATTAGGCGGCGCGATAATGCCATTGACATTTTTTCCAAGTTATATGAGCAACATAGTTTTATTATTGCCATTTCAGATGTTTATATACGTGCCAACATCAATATTAATAGGAATAATTCCAAGTAGCGCTTATCTCTATTATATATTATTTGGTCTTTTTTGGCTTTTAATGTTAAGCGTTTTAGGATATTTTTTATGGGGGCATGTAAAGAAAAAAATATCTTCAGCAGGCGGTTAAAATGGAATTTATTGAAAATATAAAGTATTTTATGTTATGTCAAAAATATCACTGGAAGGAATTCTTTACATATAGGTTGCAGGGCTTAATATGGATTATTGCAGGGTGGAATTATTATCAACTATTGTTGCTTGCTAATACCTCTGGATTTATAATTGGCTTTGTATGGTATTTTATTATTGCATGGAATATCGTAGATGGTATGCGCGCTGGGGAGCTTGATAAATATTTAATTAGGCCATTTGGCAAAATAACATGCATACTATCTGGTTATTCTGGGAATCTAACGGGTGTTGCAGGGCCAATAGGTTCATTATTGCTAATAATATATTCGCTTGTAAACTTAAAATTACAATTGTTATCTATCGTAATGTTTATTTTCAGTATGTTAATAGGCATTGCAGCGATTGTAATGCTGTTTTTGTTTATAACCGTACTCGCTTACCTATTTATGAATTCCGCCCAATTTACAAATAGCATGCTAAATATTTCATTTTCGGCCAATTCCTATCCATTGGCCATATATGGCATTGGAATACAGCTTATATTCACGCTTATACTCCCAATTGGTTTTGCTGTTTATTATCCTATACAAGCGTTACTAGGGGTTATAAATCCGATATTTGCAATAATATCAGTTTTTGGACTGTTTATCATTATTGCAGTATCAAAATTGGGCTTTGATAAAGCGATTAGGGGTTACTCAAGCGGAGGAGGCTAATTTAGATTAAGTAACAGGTTAATATGAATAATAAAATATGTTTTTTATAATAAAGATTTTCATAACTAAATAATAATTTTTGTTTATTCTAATAAATATTTCCATAATGGGATTAATGTTATTTTTTTCTCCCTAATTTTTATGACATCATCTAAATTCATTGTTATTATGGTTAAAGTATTGCACTTAAGTTTAGCACTCGCCGCAAGCAATGCGTTTATCTCTCTTTCTTTCAATTCATCGATTCTGGATATGGCACTAACTTGAATCAGTTCTGTTATAACACTTTTTGATTTTAAGACAAAGTCAACTTCTTTCTGGGAGTGATCCTTCCAATAATATACTTCTAAATCAATTATTTTCTCTTTCTTACGTTGCAACTGGATGGCAACCACATTCTCTATTACCCTTCCTTTATTTTCGGAGAATTTGAATCCTATTAATTCTACAAGCCCGGGGTCCACACAGTATATTTTTTTTGGAGCTATGAATTGTTGTTTTAATTTAAAGTCAAATCTTTCTAATTTAAATATTAAAAAGCACTCTTCAAGATAAGACACCCATTTCGTTACTGTAGAGACATTCTTTATTTCAGTGGCACTGCCAAGTGCTCTATATGAAAATTCCTCTGCCACATTTGTTATAAGATATTTTGCCAGTTTTTTAAGTTCATTACTTTTTTTGACTTTGCGTCTTACGACTACATCTTTGGTTATTATATCATCATATGTTCTTAGAAGTATTTGTTTGCCGAATTTGTATGTTTCTGGCATGCCCCCATTAACAAGGTAATTATCAAGCATTTTATTTATTAACGCTTTTTCTACTGTAGTATATGCATTGGAAATTGAAAATTTATTGAATATGAGGTATTCTTTAAATGAGAAAGGAAAGAGCCGTTTTTCTATGTATCTTCCTGTTATGTGTGTAGCCAGTTCACTAGAGAGTAAATTCGAATTACTCCCGGTAAGTATTACGCGCATTGTGCGTCTTAATCTATTAACAAAAAGTTCCCAATTACTCACATTTTGTATTTCATCTAAAACCAAATAATCTAATGTTCCATATAGCTCATAAATTGCTTGCAAGATAGAATCTAAATCTTTTGATTCAATCCCAAATAAGCGTTCATCATCAAAATTTATGTAACCGAATTTATGTGTTTTTTCAATTAGATATGAAAATATTGATTTTCCACAGCGCCTTATACCTGTAATTACGAGCACATTTGGGTGTGCGAGATACGATTCGGCTTCCTGCAATCCTTCTCTTAAAATTATATGCTCTGTCTTTTGTATGTTCTCAAGTTCCCATCGTTGCTCCTTAATAATACTTTTTAAATCCATAATACTATATTGTATGATAATATTAAAAAACCTTATGTTGTACTATATGACTTTTATAATAGTATTTTAGGCATATCATTTTCTAATTTTCTTTTTATTTTTCATCTCAGGTACTGTATACTTATTCCAGAATATCTTATATAATTTTAATCTATCCGGAATGTCTTTTATTACTGGTATATACGGTACAAACATTAGTATCACAAATGCTATCAGCGCTAATGTTCCATTTTCAAGATCGCTCCACCAGGTTATGTTTGAAGTTACTATTTCAAGTAGATTATATGGTATAAGCCAGTACGCCATATACCTCTCCCAATTTCCTTTTCCAATTGTAAGCATGCCCCATTGATATATTTGAATGCCATTTTGTGTCTGATTGCTGTTAAAAGCACTTGAATCTGATAGTAATAAAAGTGTATACGTTGCATTTACTCCACTGTTGGATTCTGATTGTAGTATGGGTCCATATAAACCGTTTTGCGAAATTAATATTAATGTTCCAATAACATTTGTTAGAGGATCTGTTGAGTTATAAGCACCGGCAATACTTCCATTATTATTAAAATATGCAAATGCGCTATGTATGCTCATATTTTGCATAAGCGTGTTTTCCGAATAAAACACATAAAGCTCATTTGTTCTGTGCGTTGTGTTAATATACTCCAAATATGGTATATTCACATATACTTCTCGCGTATCGAATTTGTATGGGTCTATAGTGTCAAGGTAAGTGGCAGTAGTAGAGCTGTAGTTAAATTCATTAAGTAATGTTATCGCAAAGTCATTTGGTGAATTTTTTGCAATGCTTTGTGTTGTCATAGGCTGCGTATATGGGGCTTGCAAAAATATTGCAAATAAAAATATTATGACAAATATATAAGCCATTCTCCTATACATTGCATTATGGTCTGCATTCACCATGCTATATGGTACATCCTTTCTATATGGTATACTCAGCCCGCGTTTTTTTACAATCGAGTAATGCGCAAACATCAATACTATAAGCAGTATCGGGACTATTGCTATATGCCAGCCGAGAACCGCGCCATAATTGAGTGGGTTTATCCAAAATCCTAAACCCATTCCATTCCATAAATCAGCTCCTGCCCTGGCATTTGCCTGTGAGATAAAATCGCCCGGAAGCGCAATGCCAAATGCGAATTCTAAAAGCACTAAAAAAAGCATTATGCTTCCTATTATCCACACAATTTTTTTGTTTTTAAATGCTGATGTCGAAAAATTTACGAATAAGTGTATGAATATTAGTGTTACAAACGCCTCCGCTGCCCATAAATGAAGGCTTCTTATAAAATGGCCAAGTCCTGGTGTACTTCCCCACGGTACACCAAATATCATTATTACCATTCCAGTAACTGCAAGTATTACAAATATTTCAAGTAAGTAGACACCTATTGTGAAAAAGAAGCTATTGGCATAAGAGGGAACTTTTTTTATATACTGGTCTTTAATTACAGCGTGTAATGCGTTATAATTTTCCTTTAACTGTTTATTTACATCCTTTTTAATGCTATTCATTAAATATCAACTATCAACGTGTAACTAAATATCAAATTAATTTTATAAATAAATGGTGGTTTCTAAAACGATAGTACTCAAATTATTTATCTAGAGGTTTTTAAAATCAGCGCATTCAATGCATTTTCTGCTTCTACAGCTCCTCTCCTCCCCATTTGTTATATAAGCTCCATATTCTTTTGTTGTTTTTATTAAAGAGACGGCAAGCTCCCCGTTCTTTGTTATAGAATATTCAATACGCTTTGAATTTCCTATACTCATATCCATCTTTTTTATGAGCCCTAAAAGATTAAGTTCACGGAGTGTAGATGTTAAATTTTTCGGGGTAATGCCAGCAACTCTCCTATTTAATTCATTGAACTGTATGTTATTTTTAGAATAATATAATTCCTCAAGTGTAGGTACGCTCCACTTTTTCCCCAATATATGTAATAGATTTAAAGTAGTACAGCGTTGTTCGTTCAATTTATAACCCTATATAAATCAAACTGAAAGTATAAAACTTATGCGTTTGTATTTATTACCTTCATATACTCCTCCGCCTTCTTAATGCCTCTCTCCAAAGTCATTACTACCTCTAAAGGATATGCCCCTACTGCTGTTTCATTACTTACCATAAGGCAATTTGCCCCGTCTATAATTGCATTTGCTATGTCGCTGACCTCAGCCCTAGTTGGCATCGGTGTAGTTATCATGCTTGTTAACATCTGTGTTGCAACAATGACGGGAGTTTTTGTCTTTTTGCATGCATTTATTATAATTTTTTGTGCTATTGGCACCTCCTCTATAGGTATTGTAAATCCAAGATCCCCTCTAGCTACCATTATCCAATCTGATGCGCTTGCAATGCCCTCAATTCTCTCTATTGCACATTTCCTCTCTATTTTCGATATAATTTTTGTGTTTTTTGCAGATGCTCTTACTTTAACAATATTATCTACTGAGGCAACGAATGAGATTGCAATATACTCAAAATTATTATTCACTGCAAAATTTATATCCTGCAAATCAGCATCCGTTGGAGGTGCAAAATCGTCTGGCATGTCCTCAATGTCAACGCCTCTGCCATTTACTATCGTCCCATTAACCATCGCAGTGCATTCGATAAAACCTCCATTAACAGTATTAACTGTAAATTTTAACCCTTCATCTCCGGTGTAAATATAGGATCCTTTATTTACAAACGTGCTTATGTCAAAATTCAAATTTAAAACGTCTTTTATATTTTTATTGTATCCAAATCTAATCTTCTGGCCTTTCTTAATATCCATTTGTCCATTGACGTTATTAACGCGTATTTTGGGTCCTGGAAGGTCTGCGCACATTTCTATATTCTTCCCTATTTTATTTGAAATATCCCTAATTTTTTTTACATATTTACCCCACTGCTCCGAATTTCCATGTGACATGTTGATTCTTATTATATCCGTATGCCTTATAATCTCTTCAAGATTTTCGGATGAATCTAATATGGGCCCATACGTTATCATAATCTTCGCTATATTATTGTTTTTTGTCATTTTATCACAATTTATAATATCAAAATATTATACAATTAAATATAAGAAATGTTTGTAGCTATTGTTTTGGTAGCATGTACAATAAGAATAAATATATATCTAAATAAACCATCATAATTATTATTGGTGATAGTTTGGCAACAAATTTTCCAAATTTTAAAGATAAGCATAAATATATCCCGCATTTTTCTGCAATGCGCTTTGAGGAGCTAAATGAATTGCCAAAGAATGTTATACTATCATATAGTAACACATTATCAAATTATATAAGAAAAAATATAGAAATGAAAAGAAAAAAATCCGGAATTGATTATGCTGGTGCAATAACGTTGAAGTCTTATGTAAGTACGGATAATAAATTGATGCTAGTGTCAATGCCTCCCGGATCTCCCATAACTGCCACCACCTCAGATTTATTGATTGCAAATGGGGCAAAGAACATTATTATAATGGGCTGCGCCGGAGCGATAAATAGCAAATTGTCCTTTGGGGATATAGTGATATGTAATAAGGCAGTAAGAGATGAAGGTGCCTCACATCATTACGTAAAATCTCAAATGTATGCGCTATCATCAAAAACATTAACGAATTTATTATGTAAGATATCAAAAGGCTTAGATATAAAATTTTTTATAGGTCCTACCTGGACAACAGATGCCATGTTTAGAGAGACAAAGCGTGAAATTTCTTATTATTCAAAATTACATATTTTTACAGTTGAAATGGAGGCGGCAGCGCTTTTTGCGGTTGCAAAGAAAAGAAAGATTAATGCATCCGCCGTATTTTCTATATCAGATCTTTTATACGAAAAGAAATGGAGTGATTTTCATGATGATCGGCATAAAGGCTATAGGGAGCTTGCTAGAATAGCTATGAAATTTAAAGACCTTTAATTTTATCGTAATGATGCCGCATTGAATTTAAGATCTTTTTCCACAACAACAGCGGTGCCATATGCAATAATTTCAGCCACGCTTACAGGAGATCCAATAAATGCGCCAAGATAGGGTATGAACCGCGTTATGGGTGTTACAGTACTGTGCGAAGTGTCAAATCTAACATCTACAATTGCATTTGCTCCTACTTTTGCAGCCTCGCTCATAAGCCTGTTTAATGCATCATTTCTTGCCTTACCTAAAAGCATTGTGTATTCATCAATTTCTCCGCCAAATATTGCTCTTATATTTGCAATAAACGTTCCCAATGCGCCTCTAGATGCTGCGGATATACCCCAATGCAAATCCATAATAACCTTTTTTATAGCGTAGCCAGGTACATAATTGCTAGATACTGCTATAATCTCCATCAAATACACCAATCTATCGTAAGCTTACGGGCTGCACCTTTCCAGATTCTTTTTCTATAATAACAGCGGTGCCATATGCAACAATCTCTGTCATGCTCTGTGCAATATCCGAGCTGTCAAATCTAACATCTATAACAGCATTTGCCCCTATTTTATTTGCTTCGGCCTTTAGCCTATCTAATGCATCATCTCTTGCCTTATTTAAAAGTGTTACATACTCCTTTATCTCACCACCCCCAATAGCTCTAAGCCCAGCAACAATGTTGCCGCCAAGGCCTCTGCTTCTTATTGTGAGGCCCCATATCAAGCCTTTTATCTCTTTTATTTTATATCCAGGAACGTAGTTGCTTGTAACAACGGAAATATCATTTGACATATAATTACCTATACCTAACTAGTCGTAGAAAAGCAATATATATCTTATTGATTAGAATATAATTTTGTGATCATATGCCAAATAAAGTAAATACTTGCAAACATTCTGATACTGATAAAATAATGTCAATACCAAAGAATCCACATACTGATATACCATTGGAGCAATTTATAGAGTTAGTTCGTGCTGGAGTTGATATCGCTCCATTAATGTATATTTCAAAAGATAAACCTAATAGCATTGAAAAGACCCCACCTCAAAAAATTTTAGATTCTGCTATTGAGGTGCCGCAAGAGCAGCTTGATGAATTGTCATTATCTAAATATAATAATAATGTGTCCATTAGGCGTAAGTAAAATAAGAAGAATATACAAAGATAATATGAGAGTTTAAATTACCTCACTTTTAGAGGTCTATATCTCTATGTTTCAAATTATTGGAATAATACTATATAAATAGTAAGCACTAAGAACAATAAAATTATTGGCACAATACCAGGGTTAATTGGGGCACCTGCAGGGTCTGCAATGTTTATACCAACACTGCCAAATTAATTAAGAAACGTTTAAATTAATGTCCATCATATATTTCAAATGTGTTTGTATGAAAGGAATATCATATATTGTCATTTTATTATCTGTTGCGATGCTGCTGCCATATGGTTTTGCAGCTAATGGTATCGGAACATCAAATATAATTGTAAATCAGAATAGCATAATTTTGAATGCCGGTAATTCAACATCAATAAACTATAATGTATTACTTGCAAGTGGGAATACTTGGGGTACTACAATCTTCGCAAATAACAGTGCAATGCTCGCAAAGGATGGCGTAACGTTATTTTTTAATAAGTCCTATGGCGATCCGACATTCTCAGGAACACTCAAAATTATTGCGTCTAATACAGCTATAGCAGGTAATTATGTCACTGCGCTATATACAACAGGAGATGATCCTACAACTAGTAATGTAATATTATATATATCGATTATTCAAAGCAATAATACGAAAACTTCAAGTGCCTTGCCAAATACCACCACACAGAATAATTTAATTGCTAGCAATAAGACTAAAAATCCAAATACACATATATTTAATGTCCTTTATAAAAACTCTACAATAATAAACGCATCAAAGGGCGCAAATCTATCACTAGGAAGCGCAATAAGAATAATAGTAAAGCCTGGAACGTATGCTCTTATTGGTAATTCATTACTTAGTAAATATAATTTTTCAGTTATAGATTTTAGTGCACCGTCAACATTTTTACCATCAAATTTAAGCAATTATAGCGCAACTGGGGCATATGCGTTTGCGGTTAACGGAGTAATAAGCCCGTCAATATCCTTTGTAAACGCAAGTGCTGATCCAAAGGCTATAATAAGTATAATAAGTGCGAATAATTCTACTACAAGCTGGACGCTTTTAGGTGGCACATTCAACGGCAGTGCATATATAAACGGCACATACAAATTCCCAAATGTGTGGTCATATCCAAATGGCACATCTATGACAAATAATGAATTTTATAAACCTGTAATGTGGGTATTTCTTACAAAAGAGCAGCAAAAAATTACAACTACTACAATATCTCCAATAAAAAATGCTCCGAATAGCACTACTATAGTTAAATCAAACCAATCTACTAATGTATCTACATCCTCAAATACAGAAAATGGCAGCGGCACATTATATTTGGCAATTGCTGTTATAATCATAGTAATTATATTAGTAGTAGCATTACAGAGAATGCATGGCAAGCAAAAGAAATGATTTCATATTTTTGGTGCTAGAATTTTGGGGTGCATATTTGCCCTCTTATGTTATATAATTATTTAGCACTGCTACTAAATCCAAAAATTTAATACCAAAAAACTTTTATTATCTTATAACCAATTATCTATGATGGTTGTTATTATGGATTTTAATGAATATCAGAAATTGGCGATAAAATCGGCATTATATAAAAATATAAACATTTCAGAATCAACATTGAATCTGGAAAAATCTGGGAATATAACGCCAAAGGCGCTTGAGCATTTATGGTATCCTGTAATAGGTCTATCCGGAGAGGTAGGGGAGGTATTAAACAAGATACAGAAGTATTGGCGCGATGGCAAAAATGTAAATGTCGAAGAGCTAAAAGGCGAGCTTGGGGATGTATTATGGTATTTATCAACGGTTGCAACGGAGCTTGATTTGAAACTAGATGATATCGCCTCATATAATATTACAAAGCTTGAAGATAGATTAAAGCGAAATAAGATTGCTGGCAGCGGCGATAATAGATAATTGTTTACATTAAATTTTTAGTAGTATAATAATAAAATATCTTGTTTGGTGTATATAATGTCAGATAAACTTACAATAGGATTATATGGACTTGGAAAGATGGGGAAGAATATCGGTTTGAATATGCTCGGCAAGAATTATAATCTTGTGGTATATAATAGATCTAAGGATAAATATGCTGAATTTAAATACCGTGCAACGTGCTCTGATTCAATATCTGATTTTATAAAGGCTCTAAGGTCTAAAAGCAGCAATATAATTGTTTGGGTCATGTTGACTGCAGGCAGTCCGACAAATGATGCAATATCTGAGTTAATGCAATATTTGGTGCCAAATGATATATTAATCGATGGTTCAAATTCTAGGTATACAGATTCGATTAACAACAGTAAAAAATTATCTGAAAAAGGGATAAAATATTTGGATGCTGGCTGCAGTGGTGGACCATCTGGCGCAAGAAATGGTATGTCTATAATGGTTGGAGGGGATAAGCAGACATTTGATAAGTTGGAAGAATTGATTCGCGATCTTAGCGTTAAGGACGGTTATCTATATACAGGCAGCGCAGGTTCTGGCCATTTTACAAAGATGGTGCATAATGCAATAGAATATGGGATGATGCAGTCAATTGCCGAAGGGCTCGAACTGCTAGAGAGCGGTCCATATAACGATCTTAATCTAGAGCATATCTGCAACTTATGGCAGCATGGCTCTGTTATAAGAAGTTATCTTGTTGAGACCGCAATGAAGGCGCTTTCAAAAGATCCAAAATTATCTTCAATAGCCCCATATGTAGAAGATTCTGGAGAGGGCAGGTGGTCTGTTGAGACTGCAATATCATATGGCGTACCTCTACCTGTAATCACTCATTCATTATTTGAAAGGTTTGCATCGCGCTCTAATAGAAAATTTGCAAATAGGGCTCTTGCCGCGATGCGGCATGAATTTGGGGGACACGATGTTAAATTAGCGGATAATGAAAAATAATATCTATTAAATATTAATAGAATACATAATGGTTCTAATAAATCTTGAATATGGTTATGGATATGTCAGATAAAATGTATAATTTGGGTGCGGTTGGTTTGGGCCACTGGTTTGATAGATTGCATGCCGGAATGAAAAAGGCCAATAGGATAATGATAACAAAGGCTGTAGGGACAAGCCCGCTTGAGAGTAAAATAGCATTACTTGCACGTTTTGGAATACCTACTGTTAATTACTACCAGGCTGATAAGTATGGTCATATACCCGAGCAGTTTTATAATGAAATAGATATAGTTCATATATCAGATCCAAACCAATTTCATGCGATGCAGTCAATAGATGCGTTAAAGCGGCAAAAATATGTAGTAGTTGAAAAGACAATAGCTACAAATGAGGCGGATTTTAACAGTACAATAAAATATCTAATTGATAACAAGCAGGAAAACAATCTATATCTTCATTTGCATTATCTACATAAATTATTAACAATGGAACTAAATCATCTGCTAGAAAAATTATCATCGCATAACGGTAAAATAAATAGGGTAGAATCAGTATTCTTTGAAGAGGAGAATGATGAGGATTCCAGGCGATCAAAATGGTTATTTGCCCCAGAGAGCGGCGGCTTGTTTATGGACTGGATACACCCATTTGAGGTAATATTAAAAGGAGCACGCGCGGATAGCGTTAAATTGGATAGTATAAAGCAGTATGTTCTAAATGAAGGTTATACTACTATTTATCCTACTGGAATAGAATCTAAAATTACTGTGAATGGAAGGCATTTTGTTAAGGATACAAAATGGATATCAAAAATAGGCAAAGGTGTTAAGGATGGTTTGCAGAAAAAGACTGTGCACCTATATTTTGAATCTGGAAATATGCTAGAACTTAATTATAAAAATTCAGAGATGGAATTTTCATCAACAGAACGTGGGACTTGGAATTTATATGATAAAAATAATAATATTATAGCAAAAGGTAGCCCTTCTGGTCTGACTGCTTCAGAGCTTTTAGTTTCAGATATACTTGAGTTATGTAATGGGAATGGTCCAATGTTAAAAATCGATGAAATAAAACGGTTATTTCAACCACAGTGGGATTATCAGAAAATGAGCGCTAGCAGTGCGCTTATAAAGAATAAAAAAGAGATAAGAGATTTTATTTCAAATACTATAGACTCTACATTATGACTCCAGATATACGCCTTTTATCATTTGTAATCTGGTCATAAGGATTTCCAATTACTGTATTATTCATTATTCTTGCGTTTGTTATATCATTATTTCCAAAAATTACTGCACCTTTTGGCACAAATGTATTATCATTTAAAACAACACTATCCTGCACCCAGCCATTGCCATTACTATGTCTTATCATTCTCACATTATGCATTTCAAAAACGTTTGTTTTTTCATCAAGTCCATCGAGTAATCTTAATATATTATTCATATAAACTTTCTGAAGAGCGCTGCTATATCTGTCCTGTGTATCTGTTTGTGGTATATAATTAATATCGACATCTCTTCTTATCATCTCTGAGAACGTATTTCCATTTATAAACAAAGCCTCAAAGCCTACCTTTGATTCAATGCTTCTATTAATAATTTTTTTAGCTACCATAATATCACACCTACTTAGGTGAAGTCTATAATATATATAGTTTACCCTAAATTGTGTTTTGGCAAAATTAATACGTTGTAACAAAGACGTATGTTCACCAGTATATGACTCCGTTTGCGTTATGTGATTTAATTTAATAGATTTTATACTCTTTTTTTCCCATAGAGACTGCGTTATGTATGGATGCACACGCTCCATACCATATACCCTCAAATATAATAAAAGCTATAAATGCACCAGCCAAGAAGTACAAGTTAAAAAATATTAGTGAAAATAGAAGCAAAACAATTACTGGTAAGAATGTTAATATGTTCACAGCTGCAACTTTTAAATTGCTGTTGCTGATCAAAAGCCATCCTCTGTTTATTGCATCGCTCCTATTTAGATGTGTATCTGCAAGAAAATATGGGATCATAGATTGGTTTATAGATATAAAATAAAAAAGTATAATCCCAATTAATAATAATATACTAATTCCATTTAATATCCCAAAAACATTAACGATCGGTATAAATGCCACAATCATAGTATATCCAAGTGGTTGCAATACTGACATGCTTAATGCTATCGATTTTATAACGCCACAATATCTAATATTTGTAATTTTAGATTTGTAGTAATTGGCAATTGGGGCGGATACTAAAACAAAGTAAGCAAAGAACACAAATAGCAGGCCTGGCATAATTATGATAAGTTTGGTGGGTGTTGTTGCAAAATGATTCATCAAATAGAATACTCCTATTAATACAATTCCGTCAGGTATGCTAAGAAGTGCATACTTATAGAACGTGTTAAATGTTTTTATACCGTCATTTAATGATTTATTAACTGTAAATGAACCTGGAGTAAAATACATTGTGTCATTATTTATTTTTTCATTTACATTATGTGCTGCAATCTTTTTTCGCTCTTTTGATGTGATCGGCATTTAATCAAATTTACATTCTTACTGACTGGCCTTTATTTATCTCGCTGCCTTTAAGCTGCATAACTATAGTAGGATCAATTTTAGATCCATCGGTCTTTCCAGTATATTTAACTGCAGTGCCAACAGCAATTATTTCTAATTCTGTACCGCTCGGGGAATAGTTTCTTATATCTAATTTTACTCCGACAACTCCATCAGCTCCAAGTTTATCCGCTTCCTCTTTCATGCGCCCTAGTGCCATTTCTCTTGCATTGTACATTATTTCTGTGAACTGAGGTATCTCTCCTTTGGTTAAACCCTTAAGGCTTCCAGCAATTCCTCCGACAGCACCCATGCTGTAAACTGTATTACCTAATACTACCGCAACTGGTTCATAACCCATATTTTTTAAAAGCCAAAAATCACTCGTTGAAAGATCGCTCGTAAATGCCATATTCTCACTAGGTAAATCTTGCAATAAATAACTAAATATCTTTCTAATTTCTAATAAAAAGAATGTGTATACAAAATGTTTCTAAGGCATTATATATGCCTATCTAATTCTCTTATTTGGTATTCCAAATTAGAAATATGTTCTAAATTATAACAATTAATATGCGCAGCATAAATAATGCCTATAATCTATTGTTCTCTTATAATAAAGAATGTTTAAGAAAGATATTTTTTTGGTATTTTTTTAATTAGTGTATCTGGGATTTTTGGCAGGCTGCTTCCTAATAATTCAAGTTTTTTATTCTTTTTTAGTTCTAATATGCTCATGCTGGCATATTTTGGGGTAATTCCATAAGATTGGAGTTCATCCATATCATATATACGACCAATAATATTTGATATTATATCATGATGTGTAACCGCGAGTGTGCATGCGTTTAAATTAAGGTCATTAATAAAAGATAGCGTTCTTTTTTCAACCGATTCCCAGCTCTCAAATTCTTTATTTGTATTGAATCTCCAGTAACCTTCAAGGGATCTCATTCCATTCATTTCCTTAAAATGTCTCTCCCAGAGCCTATCATCTATTACGGGTTCTATTTTAATGTGTCTTGATATAATCTTTGAAGTTTGGAGTGTGCGTAATACGGGGCTTGTATAAAATTTATTTATCTTAAAACGCTTCAATTCAATTCCTGTACGTTCAGCTTGATCCTCACCGATCTCAGAAAGGCTATATTTGTCCTTGTAATCTGAGAGCACATGTTGGACATTTGCCATGCTCTCCCCATGGCGTACAAGTATAAGAAGTCCCATAATATGGCATAGTATTAAAAATATTAAAAGTGTTTGGTCAAAAGACAGCTTGCAACACTAATGTATCATTAACACATACTGTTATATAAACAAGAATGAAGTTAAATTTATTAAAAATTAATAGGTTTATAAAAATGGAAAAAGTATCTATAATAATACCTACATTTAATCGAAAAAATATGCTGGTACGCTGTATAGATTCTATTTTGTCAAATACCTATGATAACTTTGAGATAATTATATCCGATGATAACTCGAAAGACGGTACAAATAATATTATAAAAAAATATTCAAATAACAAAAAAATAAAATATTTAAAAAATGATAAGGAAATGCTTCTTTCTTATACTATAAATAGAGCAATTAAAGAATCTTCTGGAGTTTTTATATTTATACTAGATGATGATAATGTAATAGATAAAAATTGCATTGCAAATCTTGTTAAATCTTTTAAAATCTATAAGAATGCAGGTGTCATAGGTCCTCTAGCACTTTATTACTCTAATAAAAATATAATAATGCATGCAGGAGCTGAAAGAAGTAAGTTTATGCGTAGAGCAATATACCCATATCAAAACGAAAAATGGGCAAATCAAATAAATGAAGGAAAACGAGTACATGATTTTCTTAATGCTTTTATGTTTAGAAAGTCAATAATTAAAAAAACTGGAATGTGGGATCTTTTAGTTCCATTTATG
Source organism: Candidatus Martarchaeota archaeon (assembly GCA_023485645.1). Taxonomy (GTDB): domain Archaea; phylum Micrarchaeota; class Micrarchaeia; order Micrarchaeales; family Micrarchaeaceae; genus JAJZDT01. The sequence continues at coordinate 2,418 of JAMCZM010000040.1, read as the reverse complement.
GGGGAAGATGGAGATTTTCAGGCGAGAGTAAGGAAACTTAACTATGATATAATAATAAATCCAAGTGCTATAACCTATCATGATATAAAATATAACCCCCATGAAAGATATTTTATAAGACTTAATAATATGAGGTTGTATCATGTAATGCACAGTAAAATATTATATGAATATAGGTATGATAATTTAGCTGGAAAAATTACTTTTACTGTATCTTTATTTGTTTATGTACTATATTATATATTTGTAATTTATAGTTATAATAAAACTAAAATGCGAGGAGAACTTGTTAAAAATCTATTTTGTGGAGTTATAAAAGGGTTAAAAGATACTATTATGAAGAAAAGTCAAATTGAGTGGTTATAAATGAATGGTACACCTATGGTTAGTGTTATAATACCTACTAATAATAGGAACGCTAAACTTCTTCATTGTTTAAACAGTGTATTTAATAATACCTACAAAAATATTGAAGTTATTGTAATTAATGACGCACCAGAAAATAATATAAACGCGTTAATTAAAAAGTATAATTTAAAATTAATTCAAAATAAAAAGAAAATGTTCGCAGCTTATTGTAGAAATGTTGGTGCTAGACTAGCGGCAGGTCAAATACTTTTTTTTCTGGATGATGATAATATATTAGATAAAAATTGCATAAAAAATCTTATAATTAGTTACAGAGATAATATGGGGTTAATTGGGCCATTAATGTACAAAAAAGATAACTCTTTATGGTTTTACGGCGGAAAAATAAATTGGATTAGTCCATATGCAAAACCTTATTTAAAGAAAATAAAAAATAATCAATTAATAGAGACCGATGTAATACCTAATGCATATTTAACGCTAAAATCATTATATCTTAATTCCGGATTAGAAAATTATATAAAATATTCAAATTTTCATGATGATACCGATATAGCAATGAAAATGAAATTACGTGGGTATAAAAATTATATAACAACTACTTCTAAATTAATACATGATTACGGAGATATATCAACTCATATAACCCCACAACGAATGTATCAAATGGTCAAATCTAATATTTTAATAGAGAAGGAGTACGCAGCGTCATACAAACTGATTATTTTTTATTTAACTTTTTTACCAAAGCATGTGTTTTACTATTTTGTTTTTTATATACCTTTTAAAGGACATAATAAAATTGAACTTTATAAAATGTACCTAAAAGGGTTAATGTATTTGGGTGATTAAATAAAAAATGTTAAAGTTGTGATAATAATATCAAATTATAATGGCGCATCAATATTCTATAAAGGATATAATATACTAAAATTATGTCTAAATTCAATGAAAAATACAAATTTTAAAAATTATAAAATTATAATAGCTGATGATAGTTCCACTGATAAGAGTTTTGAATTTATAAAGCAAAATTATTCTAATGTGGATTTTGTTATAAACAAGCCAAATGGCGGGTATGCGCAAAATATGAATAATGCTATAATGTATTCAATTAAAAAGTATAATCCTGATTTTTTTATGTGTATGAATAATGACATAATAATTAAAGATAAAAATTGGTTAAAAAAAATGATTGATGTGGCATACTCTAATATAAAAATAGGTATAGTTGGGTGTCAATTATTATATCCTAACGGTGTAATAAATAATGCTGGTGAAATTGAAGATCGAGGTAACAGTGTACATAATATAAGAGGTCGTGGTGAAATATATACAGGTAAATATGACATAATTGAAGAAATAGGTCTGGTAACAGGTGCTGCATTCTTAATAAAAAAAGAAGTTTTTAGAAAAATAGGGTTTTTGGATGAAGTTTTTTTTATGGGTAGTGATGATACTGATTTTATTTTAAGATCTAGAGATAAAGGATATAAAATCATGTATAATGGAGAAGTAAGATTAATACATTTAGACAGTTTTACTTCGAATAATTTGAAAAATGAAAAATTAAGATTAAAAACTTCTTTATACTGTGAAAGGGGCGCAATATATTTTATTTTAAAATGGCATAAACGATATGGTGTTTTTCATGCAATTAAACTTTATTTAGAACATGTATTAGGTATATATATATCTATAACTGACAAATATACAAATAATAAAAATATTAAATATATTCATATGAGGTATGCACTTATAAAATTTAATAATTTTGATCTGCCTCTTTTTAAAAGATTAATTTTTGGTATTAAAGCAGAGGTTGAAGGACTTTATTTATATAAAAGAAATTATAAAAAAATAAAATCTAAGAAATTTTTACTTTTTAAACATACCTTTTAGTTATTTGGTGAATACAAATGAATATACTACAAGTGGTTTTTTTTAATCCAATAAATAACGGTGGTGGAGTAGAAAATATTGCACTGAATTTGGCACTACATCAATCAAAAAATCATAATGTAACTTTATAGAATATTGATGCGCCAT
>JAMCZM010000044.1 GCA_023485645.1 Candidatus Martarchaeota archaeon | reverse complement strand
ATAGATAATGAGATAGCAAAAGAGCGCTCCAATTCAAAAGAAACAATACAGAGTAGTGTAAAAGATGTCGCCTCAAAGTCAAAAACAGAGGAAAAAATTGAGGTTGAACATGTAGAAGGGCGCTCTAGTGAGGGAGTGCCTGCACAGACAATGATCTATAAAAAATTAAGTGATGGTACAAGAGTACTCTTAGATAAAATAAATACGGCAATTACCTCAATAAGCAAAAAAGGTAAAAAGCTTGATGTGGCACTTTCTAATGGGTTGAAAAATAAATCGGAGTCTGCAGAAAAAGCTATTGATAATGCGCTTAAATCACTAAAAGAGTTTGCTTCTGCGGTATCAAAATTTGGCAGTACTATTAAGTCTGGACTAAAGTCAACAAAAAAAGCAAAGAGCTCACAAATTCAAGATGAGGATAACGTGGATGAAAAAGTAGGAATTTCAAAGGAGGAGATTCCAATAGCCGTTCCAAAAGTGCCAATACACAATAAAAGACATAATAGCACAGAGGTTAAAAATAATGAGATATTAAGACCTCCGGGAGTAGGACTGTAAATTTTGCTATATAATTTTTGTTTAGGGCATATGCCCCTTATTTTTATATAATTAGTTGATAATAATGGAGATTTCCGAACGTAGACATTTAATAAATAGCTATAAATTAATGCAGGATTATTTGGGTCATGAGCGCGGCAGCAGGTTCATGTTTTTAAATATGCCAATATTGGAGCGGCATCATAAAAGAGTAGATCCTATATTAAATATACTAAAGAAGTATATGGGTAGGGAGAGCATTGCATTTGTTGAATCTAATCCGTTAATTTTTCTCATGGATCACAATCTAATGGAAGCCAATTTTGAAAAGATACATAAGAGCATTGGAAGATCAAAGGGGAATAAATTAATCTTAAAATATCCATTTATTCTTGAATATAATCATAAGGATATTGCAATTATTGTAAAACACCCCATACAACTGCGCAGAAAGGGATAAATTATTATCATTTAATTATAACAATATCGTGTGTTGATGGTAGCTATTAATGATGTTATAGTGGCGCTTAAGCTCTGTAAGGATCCAGAACTTGATGCAAATATCGTTGATATTGGGCTAATTTATGGTATAGATATCTCCCAATCCACAGTAAAATTAACAATAACTATGACCTCTCCAATGTGTCCTGTGACAAGTATAATACTTGCAGATGTACAACTTAGACTTGAGTCTATTAATGGGATTGGAAAGGTGGAGATAGATCTTGTTTGGGATCCATTATGGAATCCTGAAATGATGAGTGATGATCTTAAATATCGTGGGATATAAACTTTTAAATTAAATGTTATATAAAAATAATTTTATTATTTTACAGAGATAACTTTCAAAAAAATGGTATGTCATATTATTAATAAATTCGTTATCTATCAAATGCCTTATCCTCTATTTAAATATGTTCTGATTGAATGAATTCTGTGATTCAATGGCAACAGATGCAGGAAGAACTTCAAATAAACATGGGCAGGAGCTCATGAGCAAAATGGTACTTTCAACCAAGAATGTAGGCTTTTCGCAAAGGGATAGTAAGCAGGTAAATGGCGGAGAGTTGGTAATGCGTACTGAAACATATGATATGAAAACGTCACGAACAACACAATTCATTGATATAACTGATGTAGTTAAAAGGTGCGTTGCTGAAAGTGGCATGAAGAATGGTCATGTTGTTGTATTTACAAAGCATACTACTGCCGCAATAAGAATTCAGGAGAATGAGCCTGAGCTGCTTAGGGACTTTGTGGATTTTCTAGAACGTGTTGCTCCAGAGGCGCATCCATACCATCATAACAATTTTGGTATAAGAACTGCAAATATGACAAATGATGAATGTCCAAATGCACACGCGCATTGTAGGCATTTGCTTATGGGTAGCAGCGAGACAATACCTGTAATAGATGGAGAGATAACCCTGGGTATATGGCAGAGAGTATTTTTTATAGAGCTTGACAGATCAAGAAATAGGTCGGTAATGATACAAGCAATTGGTCAAAAATAATCGATTGGGTTTCCAATCGGTTAAACCGATATATCTATAATAATTATTTAAACATGCGCATCCTAATCTTTTTAGTGGTAATATGAAGATAGAGCAGCTTTCTATGATTATACTTTCTATCGTCGTTGTAGTATCTGTACTTTCAATAGCTATTGTGTCATTAAGTTATAGTGCACATAATAGATCACAAACGCAGATGAGCAGCATAGCGGTGTCGGGAACAGGTTATGCTTCATATGCGCCAGAATATGTGGTAGTATATATGTATGTTAATGGAAGTGGGAGTAATTCTACAATGGCATATAAAAATTTATCAAATATATTAAATGAGGTAAATGCATCGGCAAAACCATATCTAGCATCAAATCAGAGTGGTGTAAAGACGTTATCTTATTCTATGTACCGCTTCCATGTATACAATTATACACGCAATAATACTACAAAAGTATATGATTATTCAAATTCAACAATATATGTTGCAAGTGAATCTGTAAGTGCATTGGTTCAAAGTTCAAATATTAATGGCTTTGTATCAGCAATGTCCAATAATTATCTATCAGTAACTAGCATAACTCCATATACTACTACAGCTGAGTATAGCTCTTTAGTTGCAAATGCGTTAAATGCTGCAATGATAAATGCTACAATACAAGCGCGCATACTATCTGGGAATAATACCTTATATATAAGCAATATATCGTCTTATAGGCAATATGTATACCCATTATATTATAGCGGCGCTTCAAATATATACTCTCAAAAATATGGTTATGGAACATCTGTAATATCATTGCCAAATTATACTATAGGTGAGAGTGTATCTATGGTATTTAGATATTATAGCTAAAATTGGCACATAATTTACGTTGCATATAATAACATCATTTGAGGTGTATATTAAAATAGTGGCGCTCGAAGCCGTTTAATTTCTGATAGGATGAATAGCAAAATTAGTTCTAAGATAGATGTGGGGGAGAAATTAAAGGAGTTGCCTACGGAGGCGCGTCTGCGGGCGATACAACGGTTAAAAATAATGTCGCTACGTGCAAAAAAGGGCCGTATTGCACGCCTATTGCTATTATTTGCAATATTAGGTCCAGGCATACTTGTAATGATTGCGGATAATGATGCAGGGGGCGTTATAACTTATGCGCAAACTGGATCAATATTTGGAATAGGATTTTTCATACCATTTTTAATACTAATGATACCAGTAACGTTTTTAATACAGGAGATGGCGGTGCGCCTTGCGGCAGTTACTCATCGCGGGCATGCGGAGATGATCTGGCTGCGCTTTGGCAAATTTTGGGGGTCATTCTCACTAATTGATCTTGTTCTTGCAAATACACTTACAATGGTAACCGAGTTTATAGGCATAGTTTTCGGGATGGAAATATTTGGAATATCTCAGTTATACGCGGTGATTATAGGACTTATAATAGTACTTTCAATAACATTATTCTTACGCTACTATAAATGGGAGCGCGTAAGTCTTCTAATTGCGTCATTTAATATAATATTTATACCGATAATGTTTTTTGCCCATCCAAATTTTTATGCAATAGCACAGAGTTTTGTAAATTGGCATATAAATGGCGGCATAACACCATTATTCATATATGTGCTGCTTGCAAATATCGGAACGACAATAGCTCCATGGATGCTCTTTTTTCAGCAATCTTCCGAAGTAGATAAGGGAACAACAGTATCAGATTTGAAATATGCAAAGCGTGATACATTAATAGGAGCGGTAATAATGTCTCTTGTTGCCATATCTATAATGGTCTTTACAGCATCATTAGTTTTTAATGGTAATAGTATAATAACATCAAATGATAGTTCTGTTTATAGTATAAGCTATATACTGCAGAGCGTATCATCAAAAATAGGCATGCTGCCAGTCAAGCTCTTTGCGCTTGGTATAATAGATGCAGGTATAATAGCTGCAATAGTATTAGTTGCAAGCACCTCATGGGCATTTAGCGAGGCGTTAGGTTGGCCAAAGAGTATAAATCTGCCATTTTTACAGGCAAAAAAATTCTATCTTCCAGGAATAACGTGCGTTGCTATTGCGGCATTAATTGTATTAATACCAAATCTGCCTTTAGGGTTTGTAAATATAACAGTCCAGGTAATAGCATCTATAGTAATGCCAGCAGCGCTGCTATTTTTACTATTACTTGTAAATGACAAAGAGGTAATGGGCAAGCATGTAAATTCAAAAATACATAATATTGTTATTATAATGATAATTGTTGCATTCCATTG
>JAMCZM010000024.1 GCA_023485645.1 Candidatus Martarchaeota archaeon | reverse complement strand
AGGATTCTTCGAACCTGATGGATTCTTCCATTATTCTGTTATAATGCAATCGATAGCGAATGATTTTATTGTGCCGATGCACTCGATATATTCTGGATTTTACCCTAACAACAATCCGATAACCGAGCCAGCAGGATTATATTACGTTACATTGATACCCTATTTCTTCCTAAGATATTTTGGCGTTAGCGCATATACAATTGAACGATTAGTACCAGTATTATTTGGCATTCTTGATACCGTTGCAGCGTATTTTGTTATAAAATACATTAGCAAAAGTAGGGTTTTGGGATTGCTTGCGATGCTTATGGTAGCAATTTCTAGTGGGGATACGGCACGTACAAGCGCGCTAGTTTATAGGGGGGATGGATTCATAACAATATTCTTGCTCTTTGCTATATTCTTAATATTTAAAGGTCTAGAAAGCACTGTTAATAAAAAGAAGTATATTTACTTCATTGCAGCTGCAACAGTGCTAGGCATAGGCACGGGAGTATGGAATGGAGCTCCATTCACAATAGTCGTTTATATATTGGCAGTTCTACTCCTTATAATTTATGGATTTATTAGGGCGGATATCAAACTTATCAAAGATACAGTTATTTTATCATTAGTGCTCTTAGTAACAATATTTATACAACACCTCTTTATGGCAGTTAATATAATACGTGGTGGGCAGGCGCTCTCTAGTATACACATACTTATATTTTATCTGCCCATCTTTATCGGCAGCATACTTAGTTATATGATATTATCGGGCATTGGACCGAAAAAACTTTTTGAAAAAATAAATGAGAACAAAGCATCAAGGATAATCTTTTTGATTGCCATTGCAGTAATAAGCGTACTGATAATGTTGTCGTTATTCTTTAACTACATAATAAGCATAGCGACAGGACAAGGACTTGTAGTTGCAGGAACCCCATTAACAGTAACAATTGAGGAATTGCAAAGACCGTCATTCCAGTTCTTATGGGTGAGTTTTAGCCTTGAATTATTTTTAGCGCCAATAGGTGTTCTTCTCTACATAATATTTAGAATGTATAAGATTGAGGCATTTGAGGAGATAGATACTAAAATTATGGATTATGCATTCATTATAATACTTGCTTATCTTCTTGCAACGGGTTATTTGCAAGCAAATGCGGTCAGATTTAATTCGCTTGTTGCTGTACCAATAGCCATATTCTCTGCATATACCGTATATGTAATTGGCAGAATAGCTTATTATTATTCAATAAAAAAACCTACTAGATTTACAGATTCCAAAAATCTTAGGATCGCTATATTTGTAATTATTCTGTTTATTATTACAGTAATATCTGGATATACTACATATATGGCATATCAACAAAGCAGTACATTATTCCAGGCGGATGGCATAAACCAATATTTTCTAAATGCAACGCTATGGATTAAAAATACAACAAATACCCCGGCAAATGCCACATTCCTTGCGGTATGGCCTGACGGAAGCGTTATCGAAGGATTTGGGCAGCGTCAGAGTTTGATGGATAGTGTTGGAGGTCAAAATAGCGCAGAAATCTATAATTTCTCAGATTTTCTCTTTAACGATACGCCAGATACACAATATTTGTATAGAATAGGCAAACCAGATTATCTTTTTGTTAGAAATTTCTGGTATCAAGAGCTTGGAGGCATTGCTATAGAAGGTTCGGTAGAGAATACAACAAAATATGGAATTGATGCACTTCAAGGATACCAGCCGCAGTATAATAGCACTATTAACCAGACAGTATTTCCATTTGAAAGTTACCCATATAGAGCTATTGTAGTGACCAGAGGCAATGCTAATAGATATAATATGAGTGCATACATTAGCTATCAGAATAGTAGTTTTATACCACTTAGAAATATATTGCTTTATAATGAGTTAAATGGAACATCATCTACTATATCATTAAGCCCAAATAGCATAAATTATACACTTTTTGTGCAGTACACATTAAATGGAAATACTATTGATGTTACGGGAGCAACATTGCTAGGGCCGGCACTGCCTAATAGTAATGTATTCAAGTTTCTATCACTTTGCAATGGCAATTACTGCCCATATGACAATAGCAATGTTTCATTGCAGCTAGTATATCAAAATCCTGATAGCAAAATATTCAAAATTATTTATAAATAATATTTAGGGTTTTATAATCATGCACAATTTGAAGTAGTATACACGTATTACACATAATTAATAGCAATATATTATAAATTTGGCAGATATTTCGTAGTGGTGGTGTTATGGAGGAATGCGAACTCTGTGGAGAGAATATAGATGGAGTCTATGTCGTAAATGTTGAGGGTGTTGAACTTAGAGTATGCGCAAGCTGCGCAAAAGGCAAACGCGTTATTTATACAGAAAATAATACTAAAAAAATAGATAGGAATAAGGGCGTATATAAGCCAGTTAGCAGAAAAAAAGAGGAGGAGCTTGAACTTGTAGAAAATTATGGAGAGCGCATACGCAAAGCAAGAGAGGGTATGGGACTTCCATTAAAGGTATTTGCAGAAATGATTAATGAGAAAGAGAGCCTGCTAAAATTAGTTGAAAAAGAGCAGACACTACCTACAATACCACTTACAAAAAAACTTGAAAAAAATTTAAAGATAAAATTAGAGCAAAGTGGAGAGATGCAAATAGATAAAAGCGGGCAGAAAAAGAGTGGAAGTGCAACGCTTGGCGAATTTGCCTGATTCTTTTTTTATTTTTTAATGTTGATATATTATGGCTGTTGATCTTAGCAAACTTGTTGTAAAGAAAAAAATATCTATTGAAGAACTTAATGGAAAAATTGTTGCAATAGATGCATATAATGTCTTTTACCAATTTTTAAGTACGATTAGGCAGCAAGATGGCATGCCATTAATGGATAGCAATGGTAATATCACAAGTCATCTGTCCGGATTATTTTATAGAACAATAGAACTGCTTGACAATGGAGTAAAGCCCATATACATATTTGATGGCATACCCTCAATATTAAAAGAGCGCACCATACAGGCACGAATAAAAAGGCGTGAGGATGCATATAAAGCATGGAAAAGCGCAGTGGATGAAGGACGAATTGAGGAAGCGAAGGGATTTGCGCAAGCCAGCACGCGTATAACAAAAGATATAATATCTAGCGGAAAGGAATTGCTTGATGCAATGGGCATTGGTTATATGAATGCGCCAAGCGAGGGAGAAGCGCAAGCAAGCTATATGTGCAAAAACGGTCTAGTTGATATTGCAGTAAGCCAAGATTATGATACTATGTTATTTGGGGCACCAATTGTTGGAAGAAATATCACAATATCCGGACGAAGAAAGCTTCCTAGAAAGAATATTTACATAAATGTTGAGCCTGAATTAATGTATTTTAATGATACATTAGAGTCATTGCAAATAAATCATGATCAATTAATATGGATAGGTCTTATGCTTGGAACGGATTTTAATGATGGTATTAAAGGCATCGGACCAAAAAATGCTCTTAAGATAGCAAAAAATTCAAAAAGCATAAATGAGCTAATATCATTTATAAAAAATAAGTATAACGCAGAATTTGAATTGGATATAAATGAAGTAATTGATCTCTTTAAAAACCCAGAGGTTAAATCGCTAGATAAAATTGAAATTGACGCACTTATAAACATAAAATCCTCATCAGAAAAAATTATTGATATTATGTGCAACCAGCACGGCTTTGATATCCAAAGAGTAGAAAAATACGCTGATAAGATTATGGAAATAAAAGGTAGCCCAAAGCAGAGAAATATACATAGCTGGTTTGAATAGTTGAGTGCAAACTATTTATATTATATAAAACATAAGTGGCTTATGTTTAATCGCAAGGTAGAAATAGGCAGAGTTTATTCGCACCTAATAAGAAAATCCATATACAATGTAGTAGTTGACATTGGGGAGGCGCGAATGCTAAACGAGGTAGTTAATGCCGTTAATCAAAATATTTTCTATGATATAGATACTATTAGTGCATTAAAAAGAAAACGGGAGCTTAATAAAAATAGAGTGTCATTACCAGAATTAGCTACAGCTGCAACAATAATAAACAATGATCTGATAGGATGCTGGGAACAGATAAGGATATTCCCAGAAAGATACGACAATAGAAAAAGCATAAAACCAGATTTCTTTACCAATATGAGGGTGAATGATAAATTACTCGCAATAGAATTCCACTCATTAAAAATGCATTTTAGAATTTATAGTAGACATGTAAATAGGATAAAAGAAGACCTTGAAAAACGCATTGCAGCGCATAAAAATAAAGGCCCTTTCTTTATATTTACATCAGATATTGATGCAAAAGTTATATCCAATTTTGGTTATAATGTTATGGATTTTTGCGATTGTTATTTCGATATTTCTAGCAATAGAATAATTTATGATAATGAAGAATATTTATTTACATATAATAGTAAAGATAAT
>JAMCZM010000029.1 GCA_023485645.1 Candidatus Martarchaeota archaeon | reverse complement strand
AGTTACAATAGCCGCCTACAAGAACATCAATTACTACAACTAGTCCAACTCCAAATCCTGCCATTTTCGGCGCTCGTTGGTCAACTATAGTGCCAAAAACCATAAGTACAAGGAATAATGTCATTATTGCTTCAAGTGTAATGCCTGTTATTACGCTAACTCCAAAACCAAGTGTTGGCGCGCCATAATGTGCTGCAACCCCAAATAATGCCGGAAATATTGCGACAAGTAATATTCCTGCAAGTGTTGCACCAACAACCTGTGCAATTATGTAACTAATTGCATCCTTTGCCGATATTAATTTATTTATTAGAGCGGCTATTGTAACTGCAGGATTGATGTGTCCACCTGATATATTCATTGCAAATGATATTGCAAGTGCGAGCCCAATACCATTGGCAAATGCCACCGCAAGAAGCGCTGATCCTCCAAGCCCTGCATAACCAGCAGCTATTGCGGATCCAGCTCCCAAAAACACAAATATAAATGTGCCCAATGCCTCGACAAAACTACGCTTGCATAAAGGCGCTTTTTTTATAGTGCTCGCCATGTAATCATATTGTAATTAATTAGAAAGTTAATAAAGCCTTCTAAAATAAAATTATTTGTATTTAATTAGCATAAAAAAATGGGCCCGAGGAGAGTCGAACTCCTTTCTCCAGCGTGTAAGGCTTATGCGCAATATAATATTGCTTGGCATCTTAACCGGTGGACCACGAGCCCATTTAAATTCTGTTTTTTACGCAAAATTCATTTAGTTTATTGAGCGCATAGTCTAATATCTCTTTCGGTGGCAATGAAACAATCCTGAAATATCCAGGTTTTCCAAATCCAGAACCGCGCGTAAGCTGTATATATTCCTCACGCAAGAATTTATCTACGAACTCCCTATCATTTTTTATTTTTAATGCGTTATGTTTTATTTTTGGGAAGATATAAAAAGCACCATTAGGGTTGACAGTTTCAAGATATTTGTTCTCATTTAAAATAGAGACTGCGTGGTTAACCCGTTTCTCTATTTCGTCTACCATATATTTTATTGCCTTAGTGTGTTCTTTTCTATTCTCTAATGCAGCTATGCTTGCATACTGCGCGGGTGTATTTACACATAGCCTAACACGCGCAAAATCTGCCATTTTATTAATAAATTCTTTTGAAATTTTATCATTTTCTGGAGTTATGATAAATCCGATTCTAAAGCCGGTTGCATCAAAGTCTTTAGAGGCTCCGTTTAATATAACATGCGGTATGCCTTTTGCTACTTCCCCTATACTTGTGAATTTTGCCTTGTTGTAATATATTTCATCGTAAATTTCATCGCTTATCAAAAGTATGTTATTGTCATTTGCGATATCTACAATATCCTCCAATATAGATTTTTTTAGAACAGTGCCTGTTGGATTATTGGGGTTTGTTATAATCATATACTTTACGCGGTTTAATTTTCCTGCTTTTTTTAGTGTTTTTATTGATGCATTTAAGTGTTCTACGTCTATATTCCAATTTTCTTTTTCATAATAATTTTCATATATTGGAATGCCTCCTGCAAGCAGCAGCCTTGGTAGGTATGCTGAATAATATGGTTTGAATATAATTGCATGATCTCCTGGATTTATTAGGCCATAATTGATAAATTCAAGCGCCTCTGATACACCTGCCGTAGTAACGATATTATCCGGTTTGACATTGATGTTATACATGCGTTTATAGCGTTCTGCCACCGCATTTCTAAGCTCTATTACGCCCGTTGCATCTGTATAATTTGTTTTATGCTCTTTGAGTGCATCAATATACGCCTCTATAATGTAATCTGGTGTACTAAAATATATCGGAGGATCTCCACGATTTAGTTTTATTACTTTATGGCCCTTATTTTTTAGCATTTCGGCCGTTATATCTTCTTCTAATATAGGATTTTCAGCGTGGATGCTTCTTTTTGATAATATGCTCATGAAAACACAAATATCTATCAAATAATAGTAATATAAATTTGTCCAATTAATTACTTATCCTTAAACTCCATACTATCAATTATTAATGTACCTACACCATTGCTATTGTCTATATGTGATTTTTTTATTTGCAGGCTTTTTTTGAATAATGGCCCGTCAAGCGCAAATGACTCCGCCTCACCACCTTCAAATGTAAGACTGATTCTTTTTTTCTCGCGCAAAATCTGCAATTTTTTTATTAATGTATCATCTATACGCTTTCCAAGATAACTATTATCTAATCCGTCAGCTGCAACTCGTGTTATTATTATATTGAAATTTTTTGCAAGCTCATTTAATTCTGACAATCCATCAATTAGCCACAATGGGGATTCATGAGTAATCTTCAAATCTTTGCATATATTATCTATTCTAACTTTTTGGTACATACTTGCTGTAGCGCCCGTTATTAATGTATCTATATCATTTTCTGATAATACATTTTTAAGATCTGCAAGTTCAAGCTCTTTTTCTCCTTTGGTATAAGAGAATACCTGCTTTATGCCAAGGGCCTCTGCTTGCATGCGTGTATATTCAACGTTGGGTTTGTGGAACATATAGCTAAATTCGTTTTCTGAACCAATTGTTATTAAAAGATCAACACGCCTCCCACTGGAAAAGACGCGATGCAAAGCTAATGTTGAATCCTTACCACCACTGAAAAGGCATGCAATCATAATTACTACCGATATTTATAATCTGAAGATGGACAAATTTTCCTCAATACGCACCTATCACAATACTTCTTTCTTGCTGTGCATGTATCCCTACCTAAAGCGATAAATGCATTTGATACATATTTTCTATTATTAATATCCACATTATCAATTAATACTCTTTCTATTTTTTCTGGATTTTTGGTTTTAACAAGTCCCAACCTATTTGCTACTGTTATGCAGTGTGTATCTATTGCAATGCCATAATGCAGGTTGTATGCGCCAGACAAAACAACATTTGCCGTTTTTCTTCCAACTCCAGGTATTTGCGTTAATTCCTCTATACTTTTTGGTATTTTTAAGTTAAAATTATCATTTATATAACGCGATGCTGCTATTATATTTTTTCCCTTGTTTTTATAGAGCCCTATATGTATTATATATTTGAATAATACGCTAGGCTTAAGATTTAAATAATCATTAACATCTGGATATTTTTTAAATAACTTCACAGTAGCCTTATTTACCTGTTTATCTTGCGCCTGCGCGGATAAAATAGTTGCAACTAAAAGCTGCCAGGGACTTGAGAAATTTAAAGAGCTCTTTAAATTGTTTTTATAGCGTAATTTAAGTTTTGTCATTACTTTTTTTAAAAATATGCGTTTATTATTTGACATATGGTATTTTATAAACACTAATATTTAATAAATATTGATTTGTATGCAGGCAAAATTACTAGAGTCAAATAAAATAAACAAGATTGTAGATATGTTATTTGAATTGTATCCAAACGCAAAATACTATCTTAATTTTAATACACCAATAGAATTAGTTGTAGCATCAATTCTTTCTGCACAGACGCGTGATGAAACCGTCAATAAATTAACGGCGGAATTATTCTCCAGATATAAAGATTGTGATGCATTTTCAAATGCAACTAAAGAGGATCTGCTTAAATATATAAAGTCTGTTAGTTTTGCGGATAAAAAGGCTGAAAATATAATAAAGACATGCAAAGAGATAAAATCGCATTACAATGGCGTTGTACCTAATAATATGGACAAACTTCTTATGCTCCCAGGTATCGGGCGCAAGACAGCAAATACCATACTCATAAATGCTTATGGTATTGTTGAGGGAATACCTGTTGATACGTGGGTGATAAAATTATCCAATAGGATTGGCTTATCACAAAGCAATAATGCTGATATTATAGAGGCGGATCTAAAATTTAAGGTGGATAAAAAGTACTGGAAAAATCTTGCATATGTCTTAAAGTCGCATGGTAAGGCAATCTGTGGAAATACGCCAAAATGTAATTCATGTAATGTTAATAAGCTATGTATGAAAAATGGTGTTTGATCTTATATTAAATTTACCAGGAAACCTACTATAAACCCTATAAATATGCCTAGGTAAATTAGATTTTGCCTGTGCGCCTCTATATTTTTGAATTGGTGTTTTATCATAGGTAATATGACATATAGTATTGCCCCTATTGCAAGTCCATCGAAAATTAAATTTAACATAATAGAGTTATAGAAGAATCCCACAATGCCCCCAATGACTGTGGGCAATCCTCCTATAAGAAAGAGTAAGGCAAGCACGCCTAATTTTTTATCGCTACTATTTATAAACGGTGCAGCAATAGGGAACCCTTCAGTTAAATTCTGCATGATAAATCCTAAGAGCACTACAAGGGCAACGCCAGAAAAAAGCCCCACGCTTACAGAAAGGGACCCGAATACTAACCCTTCAGTTAAATTCTGCAGGCCTATGCCTGTTGCTATCATAAGCGATGTTTTACTTGGAGTTAAACCATGTGGGGATTTACCCTCAAATCTATATAACATAAAAAATCCCACCGCCAATGCGATAGCAAAGATTGCGCTTAAAACGGGATCTGCACCATATCCATAAAGAGAATTTGTTTTATATAAAATTGGCGCAACATTTGAGAATATATCCATTATAAGAAATATGAGTATGCCAATAGCTCCTGCATTGAGCATTGTTATTGTTTTTGAATTTGAGTGTTTTTTAAGTATTATGGGAAGAGCTAGATATATTGAAAATCCCATTACCATAGAGAACAAAACTACTGCTAAAAAATCTGCCATACTATCAACCGGTTTTATAACTGAGTTATATTTAAATACAATAACGTTATAATGGAAGCCTTAAATAACTAGTTGTACTGGAAATTTACTATACTAAATTTTATGTATTATATGCTTCTAATATGTATGATAGTTTTGTTCTCTATG
>JAMCZM010000045.1 GCA_023485645.1 Candidatus Martarchaeota archaeon | reverse complement strand
GTAACGTCCAGAGGTACCTGAATTCATACTTTTCATTTATTTTACTTATTATAAAAGGAGAATCGCGTATTTTATAATCATCAACCAATTTATCCGCTATGCCTTTTAGATATCCTACAGATATAACTCCTAGCGTCGAAGCAATGTCATTTATACTAAGAGCCCTACCCGCTACAAATAATGCGGATTCTATAAGCTTTGCATATTCTTTGTCATTATTTTGCTCCATTAATATCCTCATTTATTTTTATTATTAGCTCCCCAAAAAATTCTTCTTGCATCACATTTATTTTTTCATACTGCGCTAAGAAGAGCATAGGTATGAAAAGGTTAAGAAGTTTTAGCTCAATACTCTCAAAATTTTTTGAAAGTATACTAAACGTAGTCATACCTAACGTATCCGCATTTTCCTTTATAATATTATATAACGTTTCTATTCTTTTGTCTATATCCTCACCGACGTTTATATGTATTGGCGTCTCAATTTCTCTAATATGCTCTATTTTTTTCTCTTCGTATTTTATTGCAGAGCTGAGTGCATCCATAAGTTCATCAAGCGTTATTTTTCTGTACGGTTGTATCCTATTTTTTTGTATTAATTCAGGTACCTCTGGACGTTGCTTTAATACCGTTTGTATTCCATCATCCAATTCGTCATTGTTAGTTTCATTACTAAAAAGTTCAAATCCATCGCTTTTCATTCGTAACAATATAGATGCAGCAAGAATTACATTGGCAGGAACTCTAAGGTCAAGCGTTTTCATTTCTTTTATCATATTTATATAACCGTCCACCATTGCCGAAATATCAATATTCCATGGATCCAATTCATGTTTTTCCACAAGTTCAATAAGAAGCTCTCTCCATGTAGTATTTTTTACAAATTCCTCTATATTAAGCTGCCTTCCACTAGGAATAGATTGAATTTCAATAGAGGTCGCCATTCTATCAGACGTAGAATCGTAATTTAAATTTAAAAGCTTTGCTGAATTATCATCTTTAGCATAAATCAATGTTTCTTTATTCTATAATCAATAACTATCTCCTCCTCAATTGCGGAGTAAGGTCTTACAACCCTGTGAAATAGTATTTCAACGCCATACCTATTATTCTTTGCATGTGCTTGTAATTTTTTGACAAATTTATCAAATCCAACATTAATTTCAACAAATGCATAAAGGTGTACAATGCAATTATTTTTAGCAATAAAAAATGCTTCATCTAAAAATTTATAACTTGTTTTAGGTAGTGGCATTATTATCCTGTCAGAACTGTATGCGTATTTTTTGTAAATCTTTTTTACATCACCAAGCACTGCATGTACATTTTTTGTATTATTCAATTCAATATTTTTTATCATATTTTTATACGCATATGGGTTTATTTCTACTCCAATTATATTCGAGTTTATATTTTTTTTTGCAATTTCTATAGCAAATGGGCCAATACCAGCAAATAATACCATAATACATTCGTTATCCTTAGATAATTTTATGAGTCTTGACCGTTCAAATGATAAGCGGGTAGAAAAAAATGTTCTCCTCACGTCAAATATAAATGTCGCCCTATTCTCCTTATAAGATGCAATATACTTTCTCTCACCTGCAATATAAGATAATCTGCGCGTTCTATATACCCCATTTACGGGTCCATTTTTGGCAAGAACTGTTTTTATATTACTATTGCTATCTAATATACACAGGGCAAGCGTTTTGAGAACTTTTTTATCCGAATTATGTCGTGGGTCTATTATGCCTATATTTCCAAGCGCATCATATCCTGTATCTATTTTTATATCCGGACCAATTCGTTCATTTATTAATTTATAATAATCATTTATATCGCGTTTTTTGCCTACAATATCAATTATCTCAAAATTATGATTTTTAAGAAGCTTTTTAATATTTGCTTTATATATATTATTAGAAATAGGGAAATAGGTGTCCCTATCATCATGCTGTACTATAAATGAGTTGTCTAAAAGATTATTTTTGATAATGAATTTTCTGGCAAGTTCGGCGTTTGATTTATTAACCTTTATATGCATCATAGATGTATTATCTGAACAGATAACTATAAAATTAGTGGTGTTATGTATTTTGTTGTAAAAGTAATTGCGGGGCAGGAAAGGATAGCGGCCAATATGCTTCAAAATAAATTTGGTAAGGACGTGAATGTGCCAATATACTCAGTTATTATTGTGGGCGGTATGCGCGGTTATATAATACTCGAGGGCGAAGATGAGGCATCTGTCCGTGCATTTATAACAAAAGAGCACAATATACGCGGTATATTGCCACAGACATTATCACAAGAGGAGATAGATAAACTTCTTGTTGTCAAGAAAACCGAGCAGGTAGTTGGTAAGGGCGATATAATAGAATTTACGAGCGGTCCATTTAAGGGATATAAAGCAAAAGTGCTTAGAATAGACGAGCAAAAATCTGATATGACTGTTGAACTTATGGACGTTGTAGTACCAATACCTATAACTACAAAGATGAATACTGCAAAAATAATACAGAAGAATAAAGAGGAGCAATCTAACGCTTAATTAAAGTGATTTAAATGGGAGAGACAGTAATAGAAAGTTTAATTGAAGGAGGAAAGGCCGGCGGAGGCCCACCTTTAGGACCAGCATTGGGGCCAATGGGCGTTAATACTAATGCAGTTGTTGCCGAGATAAATGAAAAAACTAAGGAGTTTTCTGGTATAAAGGTGCTTGTAAAAGTGCATATAGATACTGATACAAAAAAGTATACTATCGAAGTAGGAACGCCATCAACAAGCGCTATGATATTAAAAGAGCTCGGCATAGAAAAGGGATCAAAGACTAAAGAGGAGATTGTAGGAAATATAACATTAGAGCAAATAAAGAAAATTGCAAATGCAAAATCAAATTCTATGTACGGCAAAGGTGTGGCAGAGCGCATGACACAGATACTTGGGACATGTAAAAGTATGGGGGTCACATGCGAAGGGGCAAACCCAAAGGAGATAATAGCAAAGATAAAGTCTGGAGAGATAAAAGTATAACCTCCACTTTGTCAAAAACGAAGTCCAATATAATGCGCGATGGCATCCAAGATATTTATTTGAGATTGGATGCTTTCTATTCTTTAGATGATTGGTGGCATTCTGAATCTAAGTTAGAAGTAATACTAGGTTCAATATTAACGCAGAATACTAATTGGAAGAATGTAGAGCGTTCTATATTAAATATAAAATCCGTGCGTGCAATGAGCATAAATAAATTAATTAAAATGGATGCGCCTTCAATTAAAAGCCTTATATTACCATCTGGGTTTTATAATCAGAAAACTAATACTATAAAGGGAATATTAATTGCAATAAAAAATAGATATGGTACTATAAATAATATGTCGAAAATGTCTACTAAAGAGCTGCATGAATTTTTATTAAATCTCAAAGGAATAGGAAATGAAACAGCAGATTCTATATTGCTATATGCTTTTAATAAGCCTGTATTTGTTATAGATGCATATACAAAAAGAATAATCTCGCGCATTTATAATATAAATCAAAAGATTAGATATGAAGATCTGCAAGATATTTTTATGACTTCGTTGCGGCGCGATCCAAAATTTTACAAACGAATGCATGCATATTTTATCGAGCTTGCAAAGAGTAATTGCATCAAGAATAATCCTAAATGCAATAGTTGTGTATTAAATGCTATATGTAATTATGCAAATTTACAAAAGAATAACGTAAGATAACTATGTATATATTAATACCTTAAAAGCTAATACGATATACTTTTTATTGGTTATACAAAACAATACCGATAACCTATAGATAACGCAAGTTATATATATTTAAACTATTACTAAACATCATATAGGTCAATAAAAAATGTGTGATATTATGACAACAAAAGTTAAAAAACAGATTTCTGATGGAGAGAATAGTTCTATAAGTGATACTTCTGTTCTTGTGGAAGAGAAGCCTGTATCAAAATCTAGTGATAATTCTAAACGTGACGAGAGTGCAAGCAAAGGGGTAGATAGCCCATTTAGCAAAGATAAAGATGCTGAAGGCGAAAAGACTGTTGCTGCAAAATTAAATGATGATGTAAAAACTAATGCTAATGAAACTGTCAGTACTAAAAGTGCATTGTCCGAAAAGGAGCGTAAGAAGATAGAAAAAGATAATGCAAAGCGTGAAGCTGCATGGCAAAAAAAGGAAATGTATATATGGATTGATGAGTGTAAAAAATATATAGAAGCAAATTCGAAGGCAAAACAGGTTTTTGAATCGATGGGTCCTGAGTATACAAATGCATTAAAAAATAATCAAATAAGCTTATCAATGGCTTTAAAATTATACGCTGCAATTGAGCAAAAGATGGCGCCGGAGCATGGAAATCATTACTATAGTAAGAATGCAGTTTCTAATGTAATAGGTGTAGCATCAGACGAATCACTTGCTAGTCAAATAAAGGCTGCAGAACGCCTCTTTAAAAGGCATGTCGCATATGTAGCAATGGAAGATAAATTCGTATTGGATTATGTAAAGGAATCAGATAAGAAGTTATACGAAAAAATTCATAAATTGCATGATGAGTCAATATCATATATTGGATATAGTGATTATAGAAAGAATGGTTCGATATCAAATTTAAGTTTTGAAGAATCAGAGCATAAATCAAAAATGAAAAGAAAGGATTGGATAAAACTCTATTCAATGGTAAGAAAGTTTGAAATAAAAGATTCGCTGCCAAGCCTTGCAATATTGTTTCCACCAGGAACTGAAATGGCAAGCGAGCATAAGGCTTCAAAGCGTGATATAGATAATGAGATAGCAAAAGAGCGCTCCAATTCAAAAGAAACAATACAGAGTAGTGTAAAAGATGTCGCCTCAAAGTCAAAAACAGAGGAAAAAATTGAGGTTGAACATGTAGAAGGGCGCTCTTTTGCTATCTCA
>JAMCZM010000002.1 GCA_023485645.1 Candidatus Martarchaeota archaeon | reverse complement strand
CTCAAGCGTATCGATGGCGATAGAAAGATTAATAAATTTAGCCGGCAAGAACTCAGAATTTATGCTATCTACAACTCTATCGGCTATCATATATTTAACCGTAAAAACATTAGACAGCGGAAAAAGGTTTATGCATATATCGCCTTTATTCTGCGATAGTCCGACCGTAAGAATCGCCATAAAAGAAATGAATTTTAACGCAGTGGAAAATTATGCACAGCAGCAGGCAAATTCGATTTTGACAGGGAGTTAAGTGATATATTATAAATAGGTGTAAATAAATGGGTATAACTAAATTATTAGACGCTATAATAGGATTAATTATAGTTTTAGCGGTTTCTGTTATGATATGGCATTTTTATTCTAGTGATTTAAAAACTAATATAGCAAGTAATATTGCTCAAGAAACTGCATATAATTATGATACTTTTGCCAGCGCACTAAATTCATATGTTCAGGCTAATTTCAATAATAATATAGGTGGCACTGTAAGTTGTTCTACTTTGAAAGCAGATAATTTTTTATCAAGTAGCTTTAGTTGTGTAGACCCTATTGGTGAAACACTTTCAGGATATATATCTTCCCCGTGGGGTTTTCCACAAACATGGCTTGTTGCACCAACTACTACTCCAAATCCCGCTATACTTTCTAAATTTAATATAAATAATCCG
The DNA here is from genome assembly GCA_023485645.1 of Candidatus Martarchaeota archaeon. Classification (GTDB taxonomy): domain Archaea; phylum Micrarchaeota; class Micrarchaeia; order Micrarchaeales; family Micrarchaeaceae; genus JAJZDT01. The sequence goes on along the minus strand of JAMCZM010000002.1, from coordinate 4,439 downwards.
CTGCAGTGGAAGGCTTTTACTTATCTTGTAGCCCAGGATGCTATGAATGAAAATCAAAATTTTAAAGGATTTAGTATTGACAGTGACGGTCAGTTTACAATGCCTGATTCAGATGTAATTTCTAACTTATCTAATTATTTTCCCGCTTCCAATGTGGAATTTTCGCAGACTATGCCTTTTATAGCTTATTATGATAATAATTCTATTATAGTGGCTCCAAGTATAGAAAAAAAACCCGATTACTGGATATTTGATGTTTCAGTAACTGAAGATTATAATAATGCGTCACCTAGCAGTTCGCCTGCAAGTATAACATATAGTAATTTAGGTTCTACTGCAGTATGTCCTGCTGATGGTGTTACTCCTGAAGATAACTCATCTGATTGGTTGTTTAATCCTGCAAACGAAACAGGTTATGGTTTACCTGGACCAGGTGAAATACCAGGGCAAACTAATTATTATAATTTTAGTTTTTATTTATGCATTCCGGCGGCAAAAAATATCATTAATACTAGTAGTAGTATATTTTCTAATATTGGTCCTATAACATCGCTAAATTATGGTTCTGATGAAATGTATATAGATGACAATACTACTTTTAACGGTGCTAATAATAATATAAGTGGTATGGCGCCTCAAGTCGGTCATGTTTACTATATTACTGAAGGTATGGCTAAATATACATTTGTAGTTTATTGGTCTGCATTTTCATATGGCTATTATAATAACGGCTCCTATAATGGTGTTTGGGGACCAAGTGCGCAAGCTGCGGCTATTTTATGGATTGGTGAGCCTTCAACTAATGACATATCTATTGAATCTGATTGGGAGCAACCAGCTAATGGGGTATTCCCCAATCCTGCTGCACCGATTTGGAATGCTGTAAATGACTTAGGATTAACTAATATAAATTTGGAGTAAATTATGGGTGGAAATATAATAGGAGCTTTAATTTTTATAGTTATTTCTTTAGCTATTATTACAAAAGTTTCTCAATTTGAAAGGCATAATATGCAGCGTAATAATTTGCAGTCGGCGGTTATTTTAGAGGCAAAAGAACTAAAAACATTTTCCAATGCCGCTTTTGAATATAGCGAATCTTTTAATGTACCCCTTTCAACTACTTCATTAACTGTTTCAAACTTGCAGGCATATGGTCTTTTGTCTTCTACTTTTCCTCAAACTACTCCATTCGGACAAAAATTTCAAGCTACATACGCTACAGATACATGCAATAGCGACGTTATGGACTTGTTTGTTAAGACATCTGGAGTTTATAACATTAATTTATTGGCAAAGTATGGGCTAAATAAAACTCTAGGAGTTAACTATATAAATTCTGAAGTTAATAAAACGTTAAGTAGTTTAGGCGTTTCATATCAAAATGCCAGTAATCCTTGTGTAACAAATGGTCAGCCTGATTATATAGGTTTTACTACATCAGGCAGTTCTAGTTTAAATCTTTATGGTGGAGGTACTATATCTACTAATGTAACATCTTCTAATGCTGATTCTGCTATATATATATATGCGCCTAATCAATGGGGATATTTAGTTTTTTCATTTGAATTTGGATTTATGCCTGATTGGGACGCTATTAATGGCAATACTGCAAGTATAAATGGCACAATAACATCCCAGCCTGGCGTAATTAATATATCTGGATGGAATAGTCAATGTCCTACCGGCGGAAATATAATTAGTGCTGGAAATACATATACAAATACTTATACTCCTAGTAATGGAAGTAGTATTTTTTTTCGTAAACTTTTTTGTATTCCAGCCTATAAATCTCAAGTTAATTCTATTGTTGGCACTTATGCAGATACAAAGCAGGTATTTAACTATCCGCTAGGTTCTCCTGTTTATTTTGGAAATTATTATATATCGGGTACAAATTCTTCTAATGCATATATGGAAAATAGTATGACAGGGAGTACTATTTTTAATAGTTCAACTGAATATATAAATTCAGGCAATATAATTGGTCTTAATAATAATATTTACGGAGTTCAGAATTATTTTCAATCATACCCACTATATACTATTATACCTAATGGTTCATATCCGGGAGATAACTTTATTCCTGTTGCTCCTTTATATAATGTTTTTGCTCCTAACGGCATAGATATTATTGTTAATGGTGTTACTTATCAAATAGCTACATGGGATTATGATTTTATAACAGGATATGGTGTTACTCCTACTGCTGCCGGTATGAATAATCCCAATATTTATGGTCAAAGTTTTCCTTCTGGTAGTACAATTTGGCAAGATTCAAATGGAATGAATCAAGGTAGTTCATATAATAATTATGGTGGTGGATATTATATAACATCTAATCCATCTAATCCAAATAATTTTGATGGAAGTATAAATTATTACCCGTCTAACGACAGTACAACTACTGATAGTATATCGTTTTATATTCCTACACCACTTATAAATTAATTTTGAGGACAACTATGATTAATGCAACAAATATTAATTTTAATATCGATATAGATGAATTTGTCAATTTTTATATTAAAACCGTAGATAGAAATTTAAATTTTCTGGGGACTCATAGCCGGAATACATCTATCATATCTGAAAATATTGCCAAATTTTTAAATGTTAAATGTCCAGAGAAAAAACTTTTAAAGTATGGCGCCATTTTACACGATATAGGTAAATTATTCGTTCCGGCAGAGATTCTAAATGCCGGACGTCCGCTTAGTTCAATCGAGTTTGAGATGATTAAAGCGCACGCTGTTTTTGGATATGAAATATTAGAACAATTTGAAAGTTTAAAGGATATTAAATCTTTTGCATTAAACCATCATTATAGGAACGGCTTCGGATATCCTAAACATATTAACTTCGGCAAGAATGAAATCGACCCGCTTTTAATAGATATTTTAACCGTGGCAGATTCTTTTTCGGCGATAATGGAACCGAGAGTCTATAAAAAATCTTTAAATGAATCCCAAGCGCTTGAAATAATTAAGAATCCCGATAATGATAAAAATGCAGGTTTAAATTCCGAAGTTTTAGAAGCTTTAACTTATCTTGTAGATAATGATAGGATAAGTCTTAGCAGCTTTTTTTAATCCGCATATTCTTCTTTCCGGAAAAATTTTAAAATTTATCTTCGGTAACATTACTTATTAAAGAGAAGTATTCTTTCCTTGTTTCAGGAGTGAATTTTTTAAAATAACCTTTTAATCCAAGAATTTTTTGTACTGCTTCTGATGGGGATAATTTATGTGTGAAAGGGCAACGTTTTGTACAAAAGAAAACTTTCTCATTGTTTTGTGCTTTATCTAAAACAGGCTTAACTTCTCTATATCTATTATCTCTTGCAACTGTTAAAAAATAAGGGGAATCAAAAACGATATAAATATAAGAAGTAATGTCTATTATTTCATATAATTTTAGATTATATTCGGCTAAGGCAAAGATATCTGGTAAATTTGAATTTTCATATATTTTATCATTTGCGTTAACGTCAGTAGAATTCTCTTTTGAACGAAAAGCTTTGATTGCATTTTCCATTTTTTATTCTCCTATATAAGATTTAGTTGTTTATAATTGTATAATAATTATATCATATTAAATATATCTATTTTCCGGAAAAATTTTACAGAACTTGTAAAATTATTTTTAGGAAGCTAATAAATTAAAGAGACGTTCTTTTAAAAATTAATAAGTTAATCAGATTGCTTAATTTTTGGGCGAGTATATTTAATTTGAAGATGTGGTATAATATTATTAATATAAATAATATTAATTGGAGGTAAAAATGGACGCTATACTAGAAATTTTAGATAAATACAGTAGAAAATTTAAAAAATTAACTAATAAAGATGAGTATTCTATAAAAAAACTAAAAAGAAAATTAATTGGGGAGCTTGAAATCGCATTAGCGGTTAACTTGTCTGAGGCAGTCAAAGGTAAGGTAAGAGGGTTCATTGAAGATATCAAATATTCTAATGATATTACAAGAATACTTGAATTAATTGATAGTTTATCCTCATTTATTAATGATAAAATATATGAAAATTCAAAGTTAATGTTTCAAAGTTAATGTAGTGGACTTCTGCGATTTTTAATCTTCCTCGACGTTCCAATTTTCCAATTCATAATCCCTGCATTTTATTACATTCACCGGTTTTTTACCGGCAAGTTTAGATATCTCTTCTATAGAGATATCGCCTATCGCAAAAATATTATTCCCGTCTTTTATTAGCCAGCCAAGAAAAGTCGGAATAGGATTATCTGGGTCGGGCTCATAGACTTCCTGAATCCTTTTATATTCAGATGAGAACCTGCCTTTATTTTTATATGATGAACTTTTAAGTCCTTCGTATAGTTCGTCGATAGAAACGGTCATTCCCTGCGATTTTAAAAAGTCTTGTATTCTGAGCGCAAGGTCGCCAGATAATCCTCTACCGATT
>JAMCZM010000043.1 GCA_023485645.1 Candidatus Martarchaeota archaeon | reverse complement strand
ATTGACTCTGATAGCAGTGCCCTGGATGGATTATGCAATTCGAATATAAAGCATCCGTCCCTATCAACACATGTATGATCACGTATGCCAATTGCAAGATTTGATAAAAATAGCTTATAATCCTTTATAGAACCATAGGTGGACAATCGTGATATTGATAGTATATCAGCCACCGGTATTTCGACCAATCTTCTTATCGATATATGACTCTCACTCGATATAAATTCTAAAACAAGCTTATCGTTGTTGATGCGACTATTACTTAACATTTATCTGCGTTCCTCTGACTATAAAAACATGAACTAGATTATTAAAAAATTATAAAGTTAAATAACTTTGTAATAATTTCGTATAAATCACTATACAAATATGTAAATATTAATTACTTAATTCGTAAAATTTCAACCATTATATTATAGAACAATGCTTTGCAAGTGTAGCGCGGCGCTTTGAATGAAAATCAAATCTATCATTTGCATAGCATTCGATATTCCAACCCCTTAACTCCAAAACACCATTTCTAATATTTGATATCATTACATCCCAGGATATTGGTGTTTTTTGCGCTCCGTCAGTATTTATAAGGCATATAGTTTTAGTTTTAGAATCTAACATGATTACTCCGTGAAAATCAACATTTACCAGTTTATAGCCTTCTTTAATTATTGCCTCATTAAGTATCTTTGTCAATTTGCTATGTGATGTACCATAGCCATCTGTATCGCGAAAGCGCTTTGCCATCGCCGATATTCTTGATATATTGCCATTTTTATCTTTTATAGATGCCACAATAAATGTCCTTGGCAGATCATTTGGTATAAATTCTACAAGTCCTTCGGATATATTTACAACGGCCTCTAATATTGTATTAACCAATATAAATTCTCTAACCGAATTTTCTCTTCTTATGTTAATATGCTTTTTTATTTGACTATTTTTGTGCATAAAAATACTTTCAGAATATGAAGCTTTAGATATTTTAATTTATCTATCCAGTTCGCCATTTAGCATTAAACCATAATTAGCAAATTTTGAAAAAGCTTTTTATATTATTTGATGCAATAATAAATACGTTTATTCTATTCTTAAGCTTGCGTGTTTTTATGAAAGATAAGAAATTGATTGCAATAGTCAGAATTAGGGGAAGAGTCAAGATAAGCAGTGCTATAGAGGAGACTTTAGGAAGGCTCAGACTATACAGAGTCAATAACTGCGTAGTTTTGCATGCTGATGATTCATATAAAGGAATGATAAAAAAGTGTGAAAACCACGTAGCATATGGCGAGATTGATGAAAGCACAGCCAAAAAGTTATTCAAGAAATATGTGCCTAACATGAATGCCGATGACATATTAAATAATAAGATAGATATTAAGGAATTAAAACCGTATCTTCCATTTAGGCTTACTCCTCCAAAAAGAGGTTATAAGGCAATAAAGGTAAGCTTCAATAATGGCGGTTCACTAGGTAATATGGGAGAGCACATTAATGAATTATTAAATAGGATGGTATAATGGTAATTAGAAAGGATAAAAAAAATAGAAAATACTTTGGCACGCGTAGATGGGGTGCTGGGAATATTAAGAATGCCAGAGGCGCCGGAGATAGAGGAGGCGTTGGAAAGGCAGGACTAAGAAAACATAAATTTACATGGGTTACAGCAAAGCATCCTGAATTAATAAGAAGCAAAGGTTTCTCAAATTGGAATACCAAAAAAATGAAGGTTGTAACATTAAATGATATAAGTAAAATGGCTGCCGTTGAAAAAAAAGAGTCTATAGAACTTAGAAATATAAAAGTTTTAAGCAACGGCGAATTAACTTCAAAAATTAAAATATCCGCCGCAGGATTTTCTAAAAAAGCAATAGATAAGATTAAAAATGCTGGTGGAGAAGCAGTTATAATTGAAAAATAATTGCCTGTGATAATTAATGTCGAAAATGAATATTGCTTTTTATACCGATAGTTTTTACCCCGCTGTTGATGGTGTGGTAATCTCCATAAGTAATTTCACTAGAGAACTAGAAAAACGAGGGCATAAAGTTTATATCTTCACAGCGGGCAACTCTAAGAATAATGACAAATCAATGAACGTATTTTTCATGCGTGGAATAAAATTCAGCAAATATCCACAATATACTGTTGCAATGTTCCCATTTTTATCCTCATTAAAGATGCGAGAGCTAGATATTGACATTGTACACGCGCATACCCCATTTTCTATAGGTCTTGCCGCACTAACAAATGCAAGACTAAATAAACTGCCACTAGTCAGTACATTTCATACGTTATTTAATGATAATGCAGTAATAAATGAATATGTTAGCTCGAATAATTTCATGCGCGATGCAATAAAAAAATACTCATGGAACTATGCAAAATTCTTCTATAACAAGTGTGATCGAGTAATTACGCCCAGCGTAACCATCGAGGATCTACTTAAAAAAAATGGAATAACAAATACAACCGTTGTAGAAAATGGCATAGACCTAAAAAAATTCAATAATAAAATAAAGAGTATGCATGTTAAAAATTGGATAACCGATGGCAAGGATTATAAATTAGTATTATACGTCGGAAGAATAAGCAAAGAAAAACGTATAGACACATTACTGAAAGCTGCTAATATATTAAAGAACAAGCGCATATTCTTTGGCATTGTTGGCACAGGACCAGCCCTTGAACATTATAAGGAGATTGCACAAAAATACAAACTAGATAAAGTTAAATTTTTAGGTTTTGTGGAAAATAATGACCTGCCAAAATATTATAACGCCGCAGACATTTTCTGTATACCATCTACATTTGAAACGCAAGGCATTGTATCTATTGAGGCCATGGCATGTGGCAAACCAGTAGTTGGGGCTGATTATATGGCATTAAAAGAGCTTATAATAAATGGAGTTAATGGAGAAAAATTTAAACCTGGAGACTTTAAGGATTGTGCAAAAAAAATAGAAAAGGTCCTAGATAATATAGAAGAGTATAATAAAACTATTAGCACAATAAAAAAATATTCAATAGAGAGAGTAACAGATAAGCTTATAAAAGTATATGAGGAACTTATATGATTATATATTTGTATGTTCATATATTGATTAGTGTTTTAGCTATTTAATGACCTATTACATATGTAATTTTGGTTTTAATTTTAAATTTAGATTATAATAATTAAATATTAATATTAAATGAATGTACGTACGTACTTTAGAACAGAGGGATTTTCCTGGAAGAGAAGAATGTTGAAATATCAACAATTGAGAACAAGACTAATTCTGAGAATAAGTCGAGCAATTTGGGAGTACCTCCCAAAAATATAAGCACAGCAGCAACAAAGCAAGTAAGGCAAAGTAATGGGTATAAACCACTATTTGAGCTAATAAAAGAGTCTGGAAGCCCTGAAGCCGCAAAAATAAAAAGCGACATTGATGCCATTCGTGAAAAGCGCCAAGTGTTAATAGAACAAATAAAACGCTTAAAAAAACGTATAAATTACAAAAGCTCGGAGGCAGAAACAATAGCAAAAATGCTACAGATGAACCAGATGGAAAATGATTATAATGAGAAGCTTAGAAAGGTAAGAGAGCTTGGCAAACAAAAGCGCAAGCTTGAATTTAGAATATCAACAGACACATTTTCTTTAGCTGATGAGAAGGGTTTAGTTGTAAAGATCAATGAAATAGATAGGCAAATGGATGAAGCATACAGGGTTGTCAGATTCTTTAGAAAACGCGATTTTATAAAAAAGGACTTAGAAGAATATAATAAAGAGCTCTCAAAGTTAAATGTAGACATAGAGGTCTTTGACAAACAGCTAGATGAACGCTATAGTGAACTAAGAAAGATTTTGAAGATAACACATAGAAGAGAGCATCCAGACAATAATGTTCGAAAGAAGCGTGAGGAGAAGCCAACGCCAATTGAGGTCAATCTTGAGGACATCGTAGTAATTAAAAAAAGACCTAAAGAATAAGTTGGTAATAAAATAAAAAATATAATGTAAATAAGTATATATGTGGGCTCTTGCCCCATATATCAAATAAATTAAGAAGTGATAAATTGAAAGTATCTTTTTTTGGAGGAGCACAGGAAGTAGGAAGAAGCTGTATATTAATAGAAACAGAAAAAACAAAAATATTGTTAGACGCAGGCGTAAAATTAGGCAAAGAAATAGAAATGCCAGATATCGACAATGAGATATTTAAGAGCCTTGATGCGATAGTATTATCGCATGCGCACTTAGATCATATCGGTTATTTGCCGCACATATATTCAAGTGGATATAGGGGCTTTGCATATGCTACAAAACCAACCACCGAGCTAACTAATGTGTTAATTAGCGATTATATGCACATATCAAACCCCAAGGATGTAACAAAGGAGGGGTTAAAGCAAATGATGTCAAAGTACAAGATAATTGAATATATGGAAGAGTTTAAAATTAATGAACTCACGCTAAAATTCATACCAGCAGGGCATATATTGGGAAGCGCGATGATACATGTTAGCGATGGTAAAAATACGCTACTATATACAGGGGATATCAATACAGCAAAAACAAAGCTATTTGATGGTACATATCTAAAGGATTTGCACGCTGATACATTGATCATTGAGAGCACATATGGTGGTAAGGATAATATTTTTGACAATGAGAAAAACATCGTAAAAGATATGATGAAAAGCATAAAGGAGACAATAAGCAAAAACGGCAAAATAATAATACCAAGTTTTGCTGCCGGACGGGCCCAGGAGGTATTATTGCTTCTTGATGATCACATAAATTCTGGGATTATACCAAAAGTGCCAATATACGTTGATGGTATGATAAATAAGGCCATGCGCATACATAGACACAATGTAATATATTGCAGAAAGGAATTGCAAAGCAGAATACTTATGAGCGATTATGATCCGTTCAAAAGCAAAAATTTTTATCCTGTTGAAAGAAAAAGCACAAGAAATAAAATAATAAAGCAAGATGAGAGCTGCATAATAGTTACAACAAGCGGTATGATAACAGGCGGTCCTGTACTCTTTTACTTATCGCAACTTAGCAATAACAGCCTTAACAAAATTATGATGGTGGGATATCAGGCTAATGGAACACGTGGTAGGGAATTGCAGGATGGAGCAAAAACAATGGACATTAACGACTCTAAAATAGAGATAAAAATTTTTGCTTTTGAACGG
>JAMCZM010000051.1 GCA_023485645.1 Candidatus Martarchaeota archaeon | reverse complement strand
AGCACTATAAGAAGGATCCGCTTATGGCATATTTTGAGGCATCATTAAAGCATGCTCTATACAAAAAACATATTGAAGCATTAAATACGGTACCAATATCACTTCATACCCTTCTCTCATTTATGCTGCAATCAGAGATGGAGCGCGATATAGTTCGCGCCATTTGGTATACAAAATATTATGACATAAACAGGGAACGTGCGCAAAGTGCCATGATAATGAAATTTTAATTTCAAAAAGGCCAAATATTTTGTATAAATTGATGCGTTACATAAAGTAATTTTGGGCGAATAGTATGGGTATTTATAATTTTAATCATTAATAAGAGCAGGCAGCAGCGCGACCATGGTGTTTTATAATGGATTATGAGAATATTGCAGTAATAGGCGAGCGCGAACTGGTACTTGGTTTTAAGCTTATTGGCGTTAACGACATATTCATAAAGAGCGGCGTTGAGGCTGTGGATACGATAAATAAATTAATAGAGAGCAGATCTTATGGTCTTCTACTTGTTTCAGAGAGCATAAGAAAAAGTATTGATATAAATACTGCCCGAAGGCTCGAGTATTCATTAAAGCCCCTTATAATATTTATACCGATAAAGGGTGCGGGTATTGAGAGCGAGACGGTAGAGGCTCTTGCAAAGCGCGTATTGGGCGTTGACATAAAAGGATTAAAGGGAGGTGCATAAAATGGATGGTTTTATATATAGAATTTCTGGACCTGTTGTAATAGCAAAAGGGTTAGAGGACCCAAAGATGTATGATGTTGTAAAAGTGGGAAAGCTGCAGTTGATCGGCGAGATAATAAAGATAACTGGCAGTGATGCAATAATACAGGTATATGAGGATACCTCTGGGCTTAGACCAGGAGAACCCGTAATAAATACCGATAGGCAGTTATCTGTGATGTTAGCACCTGGGCTTTTAGGCTCTATTTTTGATGGAATACAAAGACCACTAGATAAAATAAAAGTTCAAAGCGGAGACTTCATCTCAAGAGGTATAAATGTTGATTCTATAGATGTGGAGAAGAAATGGCATTTTGTTCCATCAATAGAAAATGGGATGGAGGTTAGTATGGGTATGATAATTGGCACGGTGCAGGAAACAAGTCTTATAATGCATAAAGTGATGGTGCCAAAGGGCATATCTGGAAAGATAGATGGCTTAAAGGAGGGTGATTATACAATAGTTGAGAATATAGCAACTATTAAAAATGGCAATAAAAAGACGTCAATTCAAATGCTGCAATACTGGCCTGTGCGCATTGCAAGACCTGTAAAAGGTAAGCAGCCTCCGGAGATACCACTAATAACAGGGCAGCGTGTTATAGATACGTTATTTCCCGTTTCAAAAGGTGGAACTGCAGCAGTTCCAGGTCCGTTTGGTTCAGGAAAGACTGTAATACAGCATCAGTTAGCAAAGTGGAGCGATAGCGAAATTGTGGTGTATGTTGGTTGCGGTGAGCGCGGTAATGAGATGACTGAAATATTATCAACATTTCCTGAATTAAAAGATCCAAAGACTAAAAAACCGATAATGGAGCGTACGATATTAATTGCAAATACATCAAATATGCCCGTTGCCGCACGTGAGGCCAGCATATATACTGGAATAACAATAGCAGAATATTATAGGGATATGGGATATAGCGTAGCGCTTATGGCTGATAGTACCTCGAGGTGGGCAGAGGCTCTTAGAGAAATATCTGGCAGATTAGAGGAGATGCCTGGAGAAGAAGGATACCCTGCATATCTTGGCAGAAAGGTGGCAGAATTTTATGAGAGAGCGGGCCTTGTGATACTACTTAATGGGCTTATTGGTTCTATAACCGCAATCGGTGCGGTATCACCTCCTGGTGGTGATATATCTGAACCCGTATCACAGAATACACTTCGTGTTACAAGGGTATTCTGGGCGCTTGATGCATCTCTTGCAAATAGGAGACATTTCCCATCGATAAATTGGCTTAACAGCTATTCTTTATATAATGATGATCTTTCAAAATGGTATGCTAAAAACATAGGTGAGGATTGGACAAAATTAAAATCCTTGGCAATGGAGATATTGCAGCAGGAGGCTGAGATAAATGAGGTCGTGCAGCTAGTAGGATATGATGCGCTTCCAGAAAAAGAGAAGGAGATATTAGATATTGCAAAGAGCATACGCGAGGATTATTTACAGCAGAGCGCGTTTGATGATGTTGATACATTCTCATCGATAAGAAAGCAATATCTTATGTTAAAGGCGATAATGCTATTGCATGATATGGAGCGTTCTGTTATAGAGAAGGGTGTTGTGGTAGAACAGATGCAGAAAATAGCTGCAAAATCAATGGTTGCAAAAATGAAATTTATCAAAGAATCTGATATAGAATCATATTTTAACGACGTTAAAAAATCTATATTAGATATAGAAAAATTAGAGGTAATAAAGGCGTGATATTATGGGAGATGTATACTATAAAACGATAAATCAAATAACAAATGTGCTTCTTTTTGTTGAAGGTGTAAAGAATGCTGCATATGGGGAGCTTGTTGAAGTTGTAACACCAAATAATGAGCGCGTTACTGGTCAGGTGCTTGATAGTAGAGACGGGCTTGCAATCGTACAATCATTTGGTGAAACGCGCGGCATGAATATAAAGGGAACGAGTGCTCGCTTTTTAGGCACAACTGCGCAGCTTGCGGTGAGTACCGACATGCTCGGAAGAGTATTTAACGGCGTGGGAAATCCTAGGGATAATGGCAATCCAATATATAGTGAAGAGAAGCTTGACATAAATGGCGGTACTATAAATCCATATTCAAGAGAGGAGCCATCCGAATTCATACAGACTGGTATATCCACAATAGATTGCATGAATACACTTGTTAGAGGTCAGAAGCTTCCAATATTTTCAAGCTCAGGTCTTCCCCACAATAGAATAGCTGCGCAGATTGCAAGGCAGGCTAGAATATTAAACTCAAATGAGGATTTTGCGGTGGTTTTTGGGGGTATAGGAATAAATAGCGAAGAGGCAAATTTCTTTAGGACTGAATTCGAAAATACCGGGGCGTTGGAGCGATCTGTTATATTTTTAAATTTATCATCGGAGCCTTCTATGGAGCGTATAATACTTCCAAGGCTTGCACTTACGACGGCAGAGTATCTTGCATATGAGGAGGATATGCATGTTCTTGTGATATTAACTGATATGACCAATTATGCGGAGGCGCTTCGCGAGGTATCCGCTGCAAGAGAGGAGGTTCCTGGAAGAAGAGGCTATCCTGGTTATACTTATACTGATTTATCAACCATATATGAGCGCGCTGGAAAAATAAAGAATAGAAAAGGTTCAATCACCCAACTTCCAATTCTTACAATGCCTGGAGATGATATAACGCACCCGATACCAGATCTTACTGGGTATATAACAGAGGGGCAGATTGTACTTAGCCGGGAATTATATCGCAAAAATATATACCCAAATATAGATGTGCTTCCATCACTTTCTAGATTAATGAATCAGGGAATAGGTAAGAATAAGACGCGTGAGGATCATAGGGGCGTTGCGGACCAGTTATTTGCTTCATATGCAAATGGTAAGGACCTAAGGAGCTTAACTGAAATTGTTGGGGAGGAGGCGCTAAGCGCAAGCGATAGAAAGTATCTAAAATTTGCTGATCAGTTTGAGAAGCAGTTTGTCACACAGGATTATAAAGAGGATAGAAGTATAGAGGAGACATTGGATCTTAGCTGGGAATTATTGGCAAACATAGAGGTCAATGAGGCAAAGAGAATCAAGGATGAATATATCAAAAAGTATGGCAAATGGGATACTAATGGCAGTAAATGATGTTAAAATAACAAGATTGGAGTTAATACGCACAAAATCTCGCATAAAGGTTGCATCTAAAGGACTATCCTTACTAAAGATGAAGCGCAGCAGATTAATACTCGAATTTTTTGAGCTTGCAAGGCAGATACAATTAATGAACCAGAATGTTGTTGAATATGTATCAAAAGCTATAGATACATCAAAGATTGCTGAAGCTCAGGCGGGAAGGCTTAATTTTGAGCGCATTGCTGCAAGAAAGCGCAATGAACAAATTAGTGTTAATGTATCTAATGTTATGGGTGTTAAGATACCGAATCTTAATATGAAGAGTAATGAAAATAAATCCTTAAAATATGAGCTTATATCAGTTTCCGCATCAATTGAGGACGTGCGAAAAAATTATACGGTGTTATTAACATTATTAATAGAGATAGCAGAGAAGCAGAATTCGCTCAAGCGATTGCTTCATGAAATAGAGAAATTAAATCGCCGCTCAAATGCCATAGAGAATATAGTAGTGCCAAAAATGCAGCAGCGCGCAAAATACATAAAACAGAGACTTGAGGATATAGAGCGCGACCAGATAATATCACTTAAAGTGATAAAGAGGAAGATTGGAAATGCCAATGGACAAGCAAATTAAGTTTTTTTACATAACGACAATAATAAAGGTATTAAATATAGCAATTATTGCAATAGCGCTATTATTGCTATATTATTTTAAGTATATATGACATTTATTGGTGATAATATTGGCCCATGATATAGAAACGCTAAAACATATAAAGCATGAGGAGGTTTTGCAGGAGAAGAAAATAAAAGAGGCACAGGAGGAGGCATTGCGCATTTTAGAGAATGCGAGACGTGAATCCATAGAAATAATTGAGAATGCGGAGCGCGAGGGCAAATCCATATATAATGATTATGTTTCAAAAGCACATGCTCAGGCAAAACTTGAACGTGAAGAATATATCGAAAAGGGCAAGAGTGCAATAGGGACTCTAAAAGATGTGGACGAGAATGATGTGTTATCAATATTTGATGAATTAATATCTGAAAAGTTTGGTGTATGATTTGTTGATATCAGAGCGCATGCAAAAAGTGCTTATAATAATACCAAAATCTAGCAGCGCTCATGTACTATCAAATTTGCATGAGCTTGGCGCAATGCAAATAGATGAATTGGATCCGAATAAATTTAATGTATCTATATCTGAACTAAATGAGAATTATAAGCGAATTTCAGAATATGCACAGCGTTTTAGGTCTCTTGAAAAACAATTATTGCAATCTAGTGAGCACTCTAAAATACCGTTTAATAATATGGATGAACTCATAAATATGGCAAACAAAATAGATATAGACAGCCATGTTGTGCTCATAAAAAAACAGATTGAAAAAATACATGCTGAAGTAAAGCAGATAAATTATAACATAAGCATTTTAGAGAAGATACATCAATTTCAAGAGACCTAAAACGCTGTGCAT
>JAMCZM010000019.1 GCA_023485645.1 Candidatus Martarchaeota archaeon | reverse complement strand
ACAAATGCGATACAATGCACACACTATTTCCAGGATTAAAAAAATTAGGACCTAAAGAGTTGGAAAAAATAGAACCAAATCTTATTAAGGGCCGCCAAAAAGATGAAATGCTCCTTGCGTTGTTGTCAAATAATGGATATATGGTTGATTTTGGGGCTCTTTCAAAATCATTTGCAAATAATGGTAAAAAGAAGAAAGACTATAAAATTAAATTCAATTCAAAAGTAAAAAGAATATCAAGAGAGAATAGTAATTATCTATTGGAGACTACTGATGATGTTTATAAAGCACGGTTTGTAGTATTTGCATCAGGTATATATTCGCTTTATTTTGCTAAGAGTATGGGGTATGATAAAAACATATCAATATTACCTGTTGGTGGTGGGTATTATTATTCAAAAAAAGTTTTAAATGGAAAGGTGTATCGAGTGCAACAGGGCAATATACCATTTGCTGCAATACATGCTGATCCCGATATAAAAGACCCCAATGTTACTAGATATGGGCCTACAGTAATTTTAGGTCCTTTACTTGAGAAAGGTCATCTAGATACAGCGTTGGATAACTTGAAGATATTTGATTTAGATATAGATACGTTGATATCATTAAAAAATATATTATTTAATAGGGATATATACAGAATAATGTCAAAAAATGCTATATACCCAATTCCTATAATTGGAAAATATGAGTTTCTTAAAAATGAGGCGCAAAAGATAGTTCCGAAAATAAAATATTCGGACTTATGGACTGTTAAAAATACTGGTGGTATCAGACCTCAAATAATAGATGAAAAAACACATTCACTAATTTTAGGAGAAGCAAAATTAAAAGAGGAGCATTTAATATTTAATATAACCCCTTCCCCCGGTGCAAGTTCCTGTATAGGTAGCGCATTGGAGGATATAAAATATATAACAGATCAGTTGGGTAAGAATTTTGATTATACATTGTTTAAAAAAGAGCTTGGCAGTTGATTAATTATTTGTACCTATTTTTTCCATAATAGACTCATGTAGTTTTTGAAGATACATGTGTTTACTTTCTATCATTATGGAATCAATATGTCCAAACGCCATCATTTTATGTGCAAATGGTGATGGGGTATTTGTTTTTATTAACTTATAATGTATTACTCCCTCTTTTATTTCATATAGCAATTCTTGTGCGCGTGGTGTATCCATCATGTCATCTAATATTTCCCTATATGTTTCTTTTAATAATGGGAAATTTTTATCTGTATGCTCAATTGCTTTTAAAAGCGCCTGTGAATTAAATTGTTGTTTTCCAACTCCAATTTTCCAACCACTATAATTTTTAAGTATCATAAATCCACGCATCGCAACATGTCTGAATCTTCGTTTCATTATTTCTGTATTTTTTATACTATGTTTGAGCATTGCAACTATATTAGAGGAGCTTAAGTCGTCAATAACCTCTTTAATTATATTATTGTTCATATTAAATGTGCCAATGTTTAGTATGAATCCATTATCATTAACAACTATTCCAATATCTATATCTAAACGTTCTCCAAGTTGTATAGCAAATGCTCTAGATAAGGCATCATTAACACGCTTGCCATAAAGTGCATGAAATATTAAATAATGTTTTTTATTTCCCCCACTAGAATCAGCTTTGATAACATCCTCTATTAATATCATTTTGTTGTTTGGTATAATTTTAACATATTTGTACTGTTCAATAAAATAATCATAAATTACACGCCTAGATTTATCATCAATTAGTATATCTTTTAGAATATTATCAACTTCTTTAGGTATTTTTTTATTAGAATTCTTTTGGTCATTTAAAATTGCATTGCCTAATTTTTCCCTAAACATGCCTATTTCATTGGCAAGTTCAAAACTTAGAGATAGTTGCTCGGAAAACCATGGTGGTATTGTAGGGGTTTTACTATTTGCAATTGCAACATAACATTTCATACCACTTGTATGTTGAAATTCATATAATCTGCCACCAAGTGTAAAAATATCGCCAGGTTTCATTGTTGATAAAAATTCCTCTTCTATGTTTCCAACCCATTTTTTATCCAATGTAAATACATTTATTGCAATCTCATCTTGTATTGTACCTAAATTAAGCATGTATACCATTTGAGTTAACTTCCCACGCTTTTCAAAGGTATTATCATTTTCATTATACCATATTTTGCCATAAACTTTTCTACTCTCTAACCATACATATTTTCCTGCAAGGTAGTTTATTAGAGCGATAAAATCATTTTTTTCTAGTGTACTATAAGGATAAGCTCTTTTTATTAAATCAAATGCTACATCAACATCCCATTTTGCATTTAATGACATGCCTATAATATGCTGTGCAAGCACATCAAGTGCATTTTTTGGCGTACTAAATGAATCTAAATGTTTTTTTAATGCAGCATCTAGTATAACTGCACATTCTACAAGGTCGTCCCTATCTAATGCTATTATTTCACCATGTGCAGTTGCCTTGAATGTGTGTCCTGCCCTTCCAATTCTCTGTATTGCTCTGCTAACGCTCTTTGGTGAGCCTAATTGTATTACATTTTCTATAGCGCCTATATCAACTCCAAGCTCTAAGCTTGTGGAAGTTACTGCACATTTAAGTGAGCCTTTTTTAAGGAGTTCTTCTACTTCAAATCTAAAATCTTTAGATAATGAGCTATGATGCGCCGCAATATCCTCACCATAACTAAATCTTTCTTTAAGATTAAATACAACACGCTCAGTTCCACTCCGCGTATTTGTAAATATGAGTGTTGATTTACTGTTTTTAATTATTCTATTAATTTCTATATATAATTCATTCTCTATTACGTTATTATCGGTGTATATTAAGTCATTAACAGGACTTACTGCTATAACATCTAATTTTTTACTCCATGATGCGTCAACAATCTTGCAATCCCGAGGTTCGCTACCATCCTTTTTATACCCTACAAGAAATTTCGCCGCTTCCTCAAGCGGGTGTATTGTTGCACCAAGACCTATACGTATTATATCATTATTCACCAATGCTGCAAGTCTCTCTATTGTAAGTGTAAGATGCACCCCGCGTTTGTTATTTGCAAGTTCATGCACTTCATCTATAATTACATATTCAACAGCTTTTAAATTTTCCAGAAATTTTTCGGAATTTATTAGTATTGCAAGGCTTTCGGGAGTAGTGACAAGTATATTTGGCGCTTTTAAAAGCTGTTGCCTCCTTTCTTGCTGTGACGTATCTCCTGTTCTTACTCCAACGCTAACTTTTTTTATATTAGATTTTATTATATTCATTCCCATTTTCTTTATTATTATATCATATATTTGCTCTAATGGTCCTGAGAGATTTTTATATATATCATTGTTAAGTGATCGTAAAGGTGATACATATATACAATATACTTTATTTTCAAGCGTTCCGGATATAGAATAATCAAATAACCTGCTGATTATTGATAAAAAACCAGACATTGTTTTTCCAGACCCTGTAGGCGCAATAACAAGAACGTTTCTTTTTTCGCTTATTAATTTGAATGTAAATTTTTGTGGTGGTGTTAATTCTGTAAAATTTGACATAAACCACTCTCTAACATAAGGATTGAGAGCATCAAGGCTTTCTTTATCGCTAAATGGCTCTTTAAGCTGTTCTATCAATTAAATCCACCAGTACTTTTATATTTAAATCCAAGTGATAAATATCTTCATAAATTTTTCATTTATCACTTTATTTTTATAAAAGTGCCAAAAATCCGATAAATGCAAATCCTACTAGCAGTGTTACTATAGCAAAGGAGGCTAAGCTTCCAAGTGCTCTGCCTTTTGATATATTATGTTTTGCAGAACTTGCATATACAAATGCTATTATTGACCATATGAGTAGTACGTAAAAGATTGCACCCAATTGGGGTATCATTAAGACCCAAAAGAACAAAACAAATGGTAGTGCAGCGTAAATTGATGCACTAAAGGTATTTGTCTGTGTGCCATTATAGAGCCTTAATAATATTTTTGATATAAAATGGAAGACAAGTGAGAATGTCATTATGGCAAACGGAAATAGTATTAAATACAAAAATATTATTGATGCCTCTATCGTTATACTAGGGCTTATACCACTCAATATTCCAATGCTCATATATGGTAATATACTTTCTATTAATATATTGGGCAAGCTTCCGTAAAAACTTATAAGTATTGCCCCTATAATAACAGAAATTATCATTGGTAACACTATTGCTCTATAATATAATTTTAACATAGCTATTCTGTTTGTGATACGTTCTTCATTTGCACCAAGAAAAAGTGCAGATTTAACCCCCATTTTAAAATCTCTAAAAAGCAATTTCATAATAATACCTATATAACGCTATCATATATCTCAACTGCTCCTCTAAGTAGTATCATAATAAATAATCCAGAAATTAAAATATATCCAAATATTTGTGGATAATTATCTACATACTCAAATATAAGGTATGCAAATGTGATTATTTTAAGCACATTTATTAAGGCCCTACTTATATTTGAACTATAAATTAGTTTTGCGGTTTTTGTTTTCATTTCGGAAGAAGTGCCTCTTGCACCCATTAACGCATCAGCAAATGAATGTATTACTACCACTGCAATTACAATATAAAGAGGTACAATTCCTAAATAAAGAAAAATTATAAACATAGCATATTCCGCAATTCTATCAGCTGCAATATCCATTCTTGGGCCAAATCGCGCATTTATTGAAGCTCTGCTTTTATATCTTGATATGCTTGCTTTAGCAATTCTGTTTTTTGATATGGCAGCTTTTAGATAGGTGCTAAAAGAAATTTTATGGTTACTTTCCTGCCATATAGCTAGATATCCATCAATACCATCAAGTGCGGTCGCAATCAAAAAAAGAAAAACTGATATTAAGGGGTCATATTTTATTATAACTAAATATAACACAAGTATTACAAGAAACGTTCTAAATACTGTTGCAATATCAGCAGCTCTCATATAAATCCAACCAAATTATTATTCTGTTCTTTTTATTATATGGTATCCAAAGTCCGTTTTAATAGGTTTGGATACTTCACCTTTGTTTAGTGCAAATGCTGCCTGTTCAAATGGTCTTACCATAGCACCTCTGCCAAAGACGCCTAAATCTCCTCCTCTTTTTCTAGAGCTATCAATTGAGTATTCCACGGCTAGTTTACTAAAATCCTCTCCCTTTAATATTCTTTCAAACAACTCATTGGCAAGAGTAGCATTTTTTACCAATATATGGCTGCAGCGTATCTTATTTGGCATATAATCACTAATAAACAACATATTCAATTATAATAAATGCTCTATAAAGGTTTATCTTTAAATATATCTAAATGTTAATTATTAAATTTAATTAAATATCAGCTAAATGTTAAAAACCAAGTTGTTCATCTGTAATTATTATAAGCGTTATTCTATCTTTGGTAAATTCTTTTTCTATTATCAGCCATTTTGCAATTGCACTAAAAGAATTGTTCTCATCTATCATTCGTTTGTCCTCAAGCGGTAGCGCATGCTCTATTATACGCAATTTGCCTATTTCTAAAGAATCAACTATCTTGTTTGCGCTTGCTATGATAATGACTTTTTTTGCCGCAAAAGAATATGCAGAAACGCGTGTTCCGCTTCTATCTGCAAGCATGAGCTTCCCATCAATTGTTATGGCACCTACACTACCAAGAAAATAATCAGCAGTTAATGCTGTACGCCTAAGATCTAAACGTTTTATTTCATCATTTTCATTATATATGTTTTTATGTAAATCTTTCCATTTATTAAAATTACCGTTAAGATAATTTAAAAATCCTATTTGCTTTAGCGTAGTAGATCCACCACTCATTACTGATGCATTTGATGGTATGAGCTTTATTATATGTTCTAGTGCATCTTCACTGTTTTTAACCACATTTACATTTATTCCATTTGAAATTAGTGCATTTACGGTCTTATCAATGATGCTTTTATTAGGAAGTTTATTCCACTGGTAATGTTGCATATAAATGCACTTAATTTTTTTTTCCATCATTTATCATTTTATAAGCGTCATCTGCGCTTCCATATCCAGTTATTTTAACCCATTTATTTGGTTCAAGCTCTTTATAGTGCTCAAAGAAATGCTTAATTTTTCTTTTTATGGGCTCAGATACATCTGTTACGTCTTTTACATCACTAAAATTTGGGTCAACTTTATCTATTGGTACAGCAATTATTTTAGTATCTTCTCCTTCTTCATCTGTCATAAATGCAACGCCTATGGGTCTTGCTTTTATAAAGCTACCTGGTAGAAACGGTTGATTGCTCATGACAAGAATATCTAGAGGATCTCCATCTTTTCCGAGTGTTCCTGCAACAAAGCCGTAATTGAATGGGTATACCATTGATGTAAATAATACACGGTCCACTTTCAATATCCCACTCTCCTCATCAATTTCATACTTTATATTTGAGCCCATTGGTATTTCTATGAACGCGTTAACAATTTTTGGTGCGTCCTTTCCGATGCCTAGTTTCATAAGATCACAATATCTATTCTTGAAAAATAAATATAAGCGTATCTTTATTGATAAAAAAATTAGGTTGATAAAAAGGTATTTAAATGTTATTCTATACATTATTATTACAATATAGGTTTTATTATGAAAATAAATGGTCAGGTATTAATATTAGCAATACTTTTTGTAATTGCGCTTGTTTTAGCATCAGGCTCTTATTATATGTATATATCTCAGAATGCACAGTTAAATAACGTTACAAGTTCCTTAAAGGTCGCTCAAACAAAGCTTGCTAATGTATCAAGCAATGCATCAAAGTTAACCGCAGTATTGGACCTTGCATTTAATAAATCATATACTGTAAGTCTAGCTGGGTATGATACAAACGGCTATACTTTAAATCATTATGTAATGTATGGCGAGTATTATAATTGCAGCAGCAACTCAGTTGTAGATGGTAATTTTGAGTACTACTATATCCAATCCAACTATTCTAATCCAAGTAATATTAGCAATGAATACAATATAACATTTAATGTACCCCATTCTGGATACATAATAATAAATACGTCACATATTCAGGGTAAATACGTAGCCAATAACAACTATGCGCAATATGAAAATGAAACAACGCTTAGCTATTATAATTCGACTTTGGGCAATGTTTATTATAATGCATGCGCCCGCAGTGTTTATTATAAAATGTTCCCATACAACAATTACAATAATAACTATAATACGTTAAATAACAATTCTGTCCAATATTTCCCAACATCTACATATATAATGACCTTTGAACGCAATGCAACAAATCTATTGAATATGAATGCATCTGAGTATTTATACAATTCAAATTATGGGGTTAATATGGGTACATATTATATAGGCGGGTCAAATATAGTACCTGTGCTTAATGGTAAGGTAACATTTAGCTTATATAACTATAATCAAGTTCCTGTAAATGTCAAAATAAATGTTAAGTACGTACCGTCCTGAATGTATAGTAGCATATTGAAAAAGGTCGCCCAATCTGGGCGCTATTTTTTGTTTATTTAGCTTGGTTGATCCGTTAATTTTTAATATTTTTAAATTTTACTGTGGCATTCATCATTATATTTAATTCGCTTTCAGAAAAAAGATTTTCAAATATCATGCGTTTATTCTTTGTTATAAATTCAAGTGCTTCAAGCCGTGATGGATTCATTGTTTTGAGAAGTATGCTCTCCGCGCTATTTTCTTTAAAATGATGTCCTATATCCTCAAACCAGTTTCTAAAAAGTTTGCTATACCTCATCAATATGGATATTGTAGAAACGGCAAGCAAAAATCGTTTAAGTTCCTCAATTCTTTCAATTAACTTACCTGTTAATTCATTATCGTCGTTTTCGAGCTTGCTGATCATGCCCATATAATTATCATATATCTCTTGTTCACCATCAACAATTTTGCCAATAACAAAAAGCTTTTTTTCAATTTCATTTGTACCCTCATCTGCAGTTACTAAATGCCCGTCAATTTTAAGTCTTTTTGCCTCTATCTCCATATCAAGTGTTTCTATTGCTTGCGATGTCAATTCTTCCTGCGCACGAGCGCATATATCTTGGCATAGCAACCAAGCTGGTATATCTTCCATATAAACACTAACTATTACTTGCAAATTATTGTTTCTTTTCTGTCTATTCTCTCAGATATTATTCCTTCTTTATCATATAAATATGCGGTTAAATTAAGTTCATACTCACCAGGGTAATTATTTGGTCTTGTATAAATTTTAATACGCTTCTCTATACTTTGTTTAGGCTCTATAATACCAACACGTGTCCTTCCAATATCTAGCACTTTATCATGTGCTAATGATAATGGGTGTTTAACTAAAAGATCACACTCACACCAGAAATTTAAATTACTATTAGTATTGGAGAAGTTCAATATTATAAAAAATTCATTTTTTACGTTCTGTTTGAGCTCCTGCGGGTCAAAATTTATCTTAAGTTCTATATTATCCATAAAATCACTAAAATGTAAAAGAGCAATGCTGTATATTAAGTTTATCAGCAAATAAATATAAACTTATTTAATGCAATTTATAGATAATAGGTATTATACTATGATAAATGAATCTAAACTTATTGAAGGTGAAATTACATTAAGAGATCTACGACTCTCAGATGAGGTGGGTGAGACGAGACGTTCTATAGTGCGTTATCTTGCACTCTCAATGGGAATAATTAATCCTGGAGAATCAAGGCAATCAGCCGTTTCAGTTTTGGATGCAATATTACATTTTCAATTTTCCTTAAGGCGTGATCCTAATGTATCAGAGCTTTCTGAATATATAGGTTCAAATTGGGCTCCTATAAATGAAAAAACCTTAAGATATCATTTACTGCAGTTTAAAAAGGCAAAAATTATAAATAATGAGAAGGGTAGATATTTTATATTTAATCCGAAGATAGGGGACAAATATGATGAGTCTGTATGGGTAAATAGTTATATAGATAATATAATGTCCCCAATTAAAGAAAAGATGATACTTGCGCTTAAGGAGCTTAAAAATAGGTAAGAAGTGAGTTATATGGATAAGAAAGAATCTGCAAATTTGGGCACTCATAAGGATTTAGATAAAAATAATAAAAAAAGTAAGAGCAATACGCTAATTTATTTAGGTATAATAGTAGTTATAGCGCTTGTGGTATATATTACGTTAAGTAGTTTATCAAGCGGCAAAGTGTCAATAAATGTATTGTTAAGCGCGCCAAATTCAACACATTTATATCCTCTTAATACGACTAAATTCATTTTACAGGTGAATAATACAGGGTCATCTTATATTAAAAATCTCGATGTAGGGTTTTATTTAGGGAATGGAACGCTTTCTGTTTATAACGTATCATTGCCTCCTGGAAAGGGAGCACGCATACCAATAAATTATACGTATGGCGTTGCAGGCATTTATAATTTTAAGGCAATTGCAGATCCAGGAAGCGTATTTAATTTTACAAATAATAGTGTAAAGTCATCTAATGTTCTAATAATAGTAAATCAGCCTGAATCTCCATCAAAGATATTGGAATTTCCAAATGGCAATGTAATATCTGCATATAATTTTTCATTCATGGGCAGTGCATTTCCACTTATAGCGGCCCAGACTAGCTATTATAATGTTAGTAAGATGAACGCTATCTTTTCTGTCGATCCGTCAGTAGAACATGTACTTGTAGGAGATCTTTATGGGTTTATATATAGTTCAATAGGTACATATGTTAAGTATGAAAATGGCAGCAGTGCGGAGAGTATGCTTTTAAGTGGTACTGGTCCAGCCCCAATATATAGAATAATGTCAAGTTTTGGGTTTAATAGCATAAAAGAAAATAATACTGACGTTTTCTCTATCTCTAATGGAATAATCTCCTGCCTCTCATATAATAATGGTTGGACGGAATTGTCAATATATAATGGCATTAGCAGCTGTTACACAAATTCACCGCTCAATGTTTCATATATATTTAACAAATCAGTTTTCAATAAGTATAATATAACATATTATGCACAAGGGTTCAGATACTTAAATTCAACAGATCTTGGTGCCTTATATGGTTTTGATAATGCTTCAAATTACTGGTATAACGTATTTAATATAAGCAACGGCTTTTTTGTAAGTGGAATATCATCTAGTGAAAATACAGTTGTAAAAAATAGTAAGTGTTTAGGCATTATTTCAAATACTACAGCAGTATGCTCAATATATATATCTCCATCAAAGACGTTGACATCCCAGTTCGGTGTCATTAAATCAACAGAGCTTACAAAGAATTATAATTTTACAATATATTCGTTTGTAAATAATACGCAGTTAATAGATGCAAGCTACAACGCCGAGCATCTAATAGCGGCTCTTAATAGTACAGAAAAGCCAATATTATGGATGAATGCAGTAAACAATACCTGCACATTTTCAAATACAAATGCAATATCCTGCAATGTTATGAACTTTTCATATGCTACTAACCAAGGTACATTATCTATAACAAATAATCTTAATTATAGCATAAAATTAACAAATGGTTCATGCTATATGGCAGGCCTAGAATACAGTAATTTACTTAATACCACAATAAGTTCACATGCGTCTAATACTATAAAATTATCATGTAAAAATATATTAGTTCCTATAATATCTGGGGAGAGTAGCTACATATTATCATTTACTTATCAAAATGCCACTGTAAATCATAATGTTACTGGAACGCTGAATGTGTCAAATATTGTATAGGTATACCGATCGTATAACATTTTCGATGTATAATATTAATTGTAGTATCGCAGTTGAAATGATGTTATGGTATCATTTATACCTATTTTAATAGTTGTTGCAGTTTTTGTATTAGTGGCCATACGCAGCGCAATCTATAAAAAATTAAGAATATGGTGGATAACTATGGCTGGAGCTATAGTTATGTTACTATTAGGTCAAATATCTATTAATTTGGCAATTACTTATGTAAATTTTGACATAATACTTTTTCTTTTAGGTATATTCATAATTGGGGTTGCATTAGAGGAGAGTGGATATATCGCTTATATATCCTATAAGCTTTTTAAACGTGCACGGTCAACAAACACCTTAATATTATTTATAATATTTGGTATGGGTCTAATTTCCACAATATTAATGAACGATGCTGTTGCAATAATTGGTACCCCCCTAATGCTTATGGCATCAAAGGAGAATAAAATAAATTCAAAAATGCTGTTATTTGCACTTGCATTTTCAATAACGATTGGAAGTGTCATGAGCCCCATAGGAAATCCGCAAAATTTGATTGTAGCCTCAAATAAAATAATAGTAAACCCATTTAGCATATTTTTTATTTATCTTGCCATTCCAACAATAATAAATTTATTTGTGCTTTACTTATTTATACGTGTATTATTCAAATCTGAGATAAATAAAAAGATAAAAATAAAGAAGCCTAAAGTGCAAAATACTAAGGGATTGTTTTTACTTTCAAAAATATCAATCTCTCTGTTTTTAGTTCTTATAATTGTATATATTTTTTACACTACAATAAACATAGGGGCAAAAAATTACCTATTTTATATTCCAATAGTATCCGCACTTCCAATAATTATTTTTAGTAAAAAAAGACTAAAAATAATAAAAAATGTGGATTGGGGTACTATACTATTTTTTATATCAATGTTTGTCATAATAGGTGGCATATGGCAATCTGGCATACTACAGTCAATAACCTTAATAAAAAGTGCATCAACCTCTTTGTTAAATATAATGGTATTTAGTATGCTTGGAAGCCAATTTATATCTAATGTGCCGCTGGTTTTATTGTACACAAATATACTAAATACTACCAATTCAAATATAATGCAATTAATGGCGCTTGCATCGGGAAGTACAATAGCTGGTAATATGTTGGTTTTGGGCGCAGCAAGCAATGTTATAATAATAAGTATTGCAGAGAAGCGCAACCATAATATAACATTTGCCGAATTTGCTAAAATAGGGCTCCCACTTGCCTTAATAAATATGTTTATATACCTTGCATTTTTTTATCTCTGATTACAATAACTTTTAATATGCTACAATAGAATATAAGACTGTGATAGTATGGAAGCATATTGTATGAAATGTAAAGAAAAGCGTGAAATGAAGGATGTAAAGCCTGTTGTAATGAAGAATGGCAAGAAGGCGTCATCTGGCACATGCCCAAAATGCGGAACAAAGATGTTTAAAATAGGAGGTTAATGTAATTTATAAACCTACAAAATCCATTGCTCCTGTGCCTTCGGGGAATGCCCTGCCGTTTTCAGCTTCAACGGGCAACCCGAATTCTTTTGCTAACCTTGTAAGCTCGTTTAAATCTATCATGCGTTTTACATAAAGTTCAGGGAATGATATGTTCCCCTGCGTCACTCTACGTATTTCGAATGTTAGTACCTGCAGCATTCCTGCACGCTTTACCCTGGCTTTTATTTTACCATCTTTTAATATACGCGCCGCCATTTCTGATAACATAAGATTATAATAAAAAGCAAAAGATAAATACCTTAAATGTGAGCGCTTTACTATGTCATATTCAAATAGCATTATAAGCGGTGTACTCTCCTATATATACTATACCCTCTCAAATGCATCAAGCAGCGTTTCTGTAATATCATTGATAATAGCAATAATCGCATTTATTATAATGCTTATGATTTTAGTAGTGTTATTTGTCTATTTATTTGGATGGTTAGAACGAAAAATAATCGCAAGAATTCAGTCAAGACATGGCCCTACATATGTGGGTAAATTCGGTTTATTACAGAACTTTGCAGATGTAACTAAGTTACTGTCAAAAGAGAATATAATGCCCAAAAATGCTGATATGCCATTGTTTAACATAATAATGCCTGTTACATACGCACTTCTTCTATTTACATTATTTTTTATTCCGATATCCGGATCATTTGTTGGAATAAACGCAACTATAAGTCTATTAGTTGTATTTACAATACTCTCATTTTCACCATTGCTGCTCTTTTTGGTTGGATGGACTAGTGGTAATAAATTTGCCTCAATAAGTGCCCAAAGATCTGTAATGGTTATGATAAGCTATGAAATTCCTATGTTACTAGTTGTAGTTGCATCGGCAATGCTATCACGCGGCTTTAGTTTATATAATATAGTCCAGACACAGAGAAATGTATGGTTTGCCCTTATAATGCCAATAGGGTTTATAATCTTTTTTATAGTCATGCTTGCAGAAATGGAGCGCCCACCATTCGATGTGCGTGAGGCAGATAACGAATTAATAGCTGGATGGCTTACGGATATAAGCGCCCCATACTATGCACTCGCCTTATTTACTGATTACACTAGAGTATTTGTGGGATCACTTCTTATATCATTAATATTTTTAGGAGGTTGGCTTGGTCCTTCGTTTCTTCCTGCAATATTTTGGATTGCAATAAAGGTAATAATAGTTAGTATTGCTATAATAATTGTTAGGGCTACAACAGTACGTATGAAAATAAATAATATAATTAGGAATGGGTGGCTTTATCTAACTCCACTTGCCATAATAAATATTATAGTGACATTTTTGATCTTTGTAAGATAATTAAAATTTAGATAGTATTTTAATTGCAATAAGCTTAATAACAAAGATTTCTACACAAGCTGTGGCGGGCAGGAAAAAGGAGTGGGCAAAATTAACCTACCACTATGATATCAATATGTTTTTACTGATAAAAATATAGTAACTTTGCTCTGATGATGTTTTCACTCTTTGATTTAAGGTTTGGCTTAAGTGCTATCCATAAATTAATTTTATGTTAAAATCTGATCATGGTACTTTTTTTATTTCTGCAATTATAAGAGAATTTTTATGTCTGATTTTAATTTTTTTCCTTATATTAAAAGAAATCTCTTTAAACTCTTTTTTTGTCATCGCATGGCTGCCTATAAATATTCTGGTCAAATAACCTATTTTATCTTTATCGCTTTCATATATTACAAAAGTGCCTCCAGGGTTTAATGAATCTATTATATGTGTTATGGATGTTTCTTTATCGGGCCAGTGGTGGAATGATAATGATGAAAATATTATGTCAAATTTTTTATTTTTAGGCAGTTTTCTATTAGAGCCAAGGATAAATGTGACGTTGATGTTGTTTTTATTTGCTATGTTTATCATAGATGGAGAAGGATCAATTCCATAGTATGTTCCGTTGTGTTTTTTTGCTATGTTCTTTATTACAACTCCTGTGCCACAACCAATATCTAAAAGGCTATTAAATTTTTTAGCGGTGATATCTGATATTATTGTATTGTAAATATTTTTACTAGCATTTGTCATAGTAAAAAAATTATATGCCCTGGACATTATAAATCCAAAACGTTCATCTTTTTTTTCATATAAGTCCAGATTTTTTATCATATTGAAATACCGGATATATATCAATGGGAAAATCTTTTAGTCCTTTTATTGAATCTTTAATTTCTGTTGGTATAAAATTGTATTTTTTTACAAAGTCTTTTGCTAATTGGTAGTTGCCAGATGCTTGTATATTTAGAAAATCTTCTAATAATAAAATTATCCCGTTGTGCATAGACTCAGAATCGAAGTAGAATTTATTATTTTTAAACCCTATACCGCCTTTCGATTTAAGGTAGTTATATTCCATCATCATAGCCATTCCATGTGCCTCGCTTATACCAAACCTTATGGCCCTGAATATATTTATTAGGTATGTGGCATATATTTCATCAATGTCATTTTGTATTACTTTTTTGTTCGCAAGATACTCCGCAATATAAATGCCGCAAATATCTGCCTTTGCTTCCTCAATCCCAGAGTTAAATTCCATCATACCATCTGAAACTGGTAATTTAATACCGTCTTTTATTATAAACGCAGGTCCCAAACCATGTGATAATTCGTGGAACAGAACGAATTTAAAATGAGCGTCAAAATTTATGTATTTTTTCTGTGATTCAAGTATTAACATATCCACCATAGGTAGTACAAGTTTTGTGAATTTTTCATTCATTATATTTTTGATTAATACTTTTTTACTGCCTTTAACCTCTCTTACTTTATCATCATTGGGTAGATTATATGCTTGGGCTCTATAACCCCCATTTGCGCCTCCTCCAGAATATATAAGATCTGTGACTAATGTATGTGATTCTTGGCTCTTTTTGGTAAAAATATATTTTTTATCAACTGGAAGAATGTTGTCTATCTCGCTTAAATATTTTGAATACACATTTAATTTTTCGCTCTCATCATAATTTTTTATGTGTATGAACGATTCAAATGCTGCTTTATATCCAAATAACATATCATCATAAACTTCATAAGGTCCTATAGTGATATCTATTTTGCTATCTAAGTCTATGTATAAAATTTCAGAATTAAAATAATCGTTGCTTAAGAATGCCTTTGCCCTCTCATGTAAAAATTTTTTAAGTGATTGATTTGTAGTTATCTGCGCCGCGTCCTCCATAATATTTGAAATGGATTCTAATATTTCTGCATATTCCTCAGAATATGGGACCGCGACAAGTTCATTAGTTCTTCTTCGTATCACTGTATAAAAACTTGTAAATGCATCTTTATCCTTAGAATTATTCATGCGATCTAAAAATTCATTTTTGCTAATATCATATGGATAAAATTCAACACCTAGTGGACGCTTGAAATCAACTGCAAAAGGAGCATCATTATTTAGTCTATCCCATGGGCTCATATTCCACATAAA
Organism: Candidatus Martarchaeota archaeon; assembly: GCA_023485645.1. Taxonomy (GTDB): domain Archaea; phylum Micrarchaeota; class Micrarchaeia; order Micrarchaeales; family Micrarchaeaceae; genus JAJZDT01. The sequence goes on along the minus strand of JAMCZM010000019.1, from coordinate 8,678 downwards.
ATATTTTAATAGAATTTGGTTTTTGGATGAGAGCTTTTTAATTATTTCATCATTTTTTTTATATATCTGTAAAAGATATAATTTATCAATTAATTTAGATGCGTTTACTAGTTTTTCTATTACCTTAATCTCTTCAATTGAAAAAAGAGAAGCGTTAAATGGTATATCTACTTCAATGATTCTATTAAGCATATAATTTGCGTCAAAACTATTGTCCATAATAGTAAATAAAAAGGAAAATTTAATATGCTATCTCTCTAAATTTTCTATAGTGTCTATTAAATTTTGTAAAATAGTCTCAATTTTTACAATTGTAGGGCTTGGTAGTACTTCATTTAATTGTGATAGCTCCTTTTTTGCAAAATTTCTTAAAATTAGTAATCTATCTATACTATATAATTCATCTGTACTAAGGTGTTTTGGGCGCAATCGTTCTTCATCTACAATAGTCATAACTTTATAACCATTTATAGGTTTTGTAAGTGGGTCACGGCGTAAACTTCTCCCAATATATTTTTGTGGATTAATATTTATCTCAGCCAACCAATCGCCTATATATATTGTGGTTGTACCGCATATATTTAAGCATATCGTTTAATGTAAAACTATTCTGAACGCAATGCCTTTATCGGATCTACAGTAGATGCCTTCCATGCAGGATATAAACTTGCTGCAATACTTACTATAATCGCAATAGCTATGGCAATAACTACTATTGTTGGTGTAACTATCGGTGTTAGAGATATTGATGAACTTGTTGTGCTACCAGAGCCTTGCGTACCACCAGAGAAAGCAGTAGATCCTCCACTACTTCTAAAATTTCCACCACCCCTAATAGTAGGTCCTCCAAAACCGCTACCAGCATGAGCCCCACTACTACTAGTACTTGCACTACTTAACAAAACCGGTAATATATAAGACCCTCCAGTTCCTGCTACAACGCCTATAACGCCACCTGCTATTCCTATTATTAATGCTTCTGAGAGAAATAAAATTAAAATATCTCGTTTTTTGAAACCAATTGATTTTAATATCCCTATTTCGTGAGTTCTTTCATTTACTGAAACCATCATTATACTCAATATACTTATTCCTGCAACAATCAAAGAGATGCCCGCGATTGATCCTAAAAGAATGCCAAGCGAACCAGTTATCGAAGATACAGTTTGTGCTATCTTTTGAACGGAGAATATAGTTGCGCTGCTTCCATAAACATTTGTTAACAATGTGTCTAATGCTCCAACGGAACTTGCATTTGTTGCTTTTACCAATATTAAATTATAAGAGTCTCTATTTTCTATAGCCTGGGCAATTTGTAAAGGTACAAATATAGATGTATCAGGATCTATTAATATAGAAGAACCATATGAATTTAAGACGCCAACAGGAACTATTGCTACGCTCTTTGTACTAGAAATTCCTTTCTCTGTAAGGTATATAGGTTCGTCAAGTGTTATAGATGGTGAGGTTTGCAGTGTTGATGGGAATGCAATGCCATGCCCAAAAATTCCCACGTCTGTAGATGTTTGATTGTAAACGTTTCCATTATATAAATTCACAGTTCCAAGCACATTTGAAATGCTGTAGTTGTTTACACCTATTATTGTTGTTGATATTTGTTGTCCATCAACTGTTGCATTTGCATTAAGCCTTATCATAGGCACAACGACGCTTACATTAGGTAAGGATTCTATTGATGCGATTGTTGCTACCGTAAATATGCCTGTTTTAGGCAGTATGTAAAGTGATGTGGGGCCTATACTAGACAATGAGCTAGATATGCTTGCAGAAATTCCAGCAACTAATGAGACGAGTGCGACAATTGCAGCAACTCCTATAACTACGCTTAAAATGGTCAATCCTGTTCTAAGCTTTCGTTGTGATATGCCTTTTAACGCAAGCCATATCGTATCTTTAGTTTTCATTTAACATGTACCTTTGTCCTATTTTTACGTATATGTTTTTTATACAAATAATATGCTACTATTATAACGATTATAGCAACTATTATGTATAATATATACGACGTCCCCCCACCTCTATTATTTCTCACAAATGTAGTAGTTGAAGCAGAACCATTTTTAATTAAGAAGTTTCCATTAGAATTTGTTATATTTATTGTGTAAAATATTGTCGTGTTAATTACGCTATTTAGATTGTTCATATAACTCATTATTACCGGTATCTTATACGCTCCGCTTGCCGCGGTACTATTTACTAAAAAGCTCATAGTAAAGGCTGTTGGACTTCCACTTTGTATACTCCCACCAAATATGGTTTTATCTCCAATAACACTTATTCCTTTTGGCGGTTTTGGCGTTAGCGTTACCGCATCGGCTGTTTGTGCGCCAACATTATTAAATGTAGAAGTTATAGAGAAAATGCTGCCTGGTGTTGGGGTTCCTGGCAATACTGTAGTGCCTACTGTAGTTATGCTGATATCTCCTGGCGTTAAGAAACTTATATCACTAGTACTGCTTTCCGACTGTCCATCCTGTATGTAATTAAGTGCGGCTTGTATACGACCAACGTTGCTTGAAGATGATGATTCTACATAAATTTGAAGTGGAATTTTAACTGTAGTTCCTGGCAGTATACTAGGTACGTTTATAATGCCATCGGAATTTATGAAATTAATTGTGCTTATTGGTGTTAAGGTAACCGTCATATTAGTAACAGGATATAACCCACTATTATGTATCAATATTGATGCATTGTTTACTACTCCAGATAAAATGCTATCATTTGAGAGTGATATCGTTACATTACTCTCAGTAGATGCAACAGTATATAAACCTAAATTATAAGTAGAGCTCGTGTTATATCCATATGCATTTATGTAGCTCGAATCTATATTAAGCGTTATAGCCTGTCCTGCTGCTGCACCAACAAATATCGGAACATTCATGATATAAGACTGGTTTGGAATTAGCAAACTTATTTGGTTTGGTTGTGCTAATATGCTTGTACCACTAGTTTCTGCTATTATTGTTGTTATATTTGAAATTATCCCAGTTCCAGTATTTTTAATTGTTATAGGGACATCATTTATTCTACCAGAATAAAGAACGGGATTATTATCTATATATTTTATATTGGATGATCCATGCATCGGTACTTCAAGATTTATCTCCTGTGAATATTTAGAGCTTGTATTAGTTGCATTCCAATATATATATAATGGATATGCCAATGTTGTATTCTGTCCGTATGTCTGATTTCTTCCTATATTAAGGTAAAATGTCATGCTAAATAATGAAGGTAGTTGTACGGATTGTACATATGCTGTGTCATTTTTAGTTCCATTTATATTTGATAGCCCTCCAGATAATTGAAGATTGCCCTCAATATCTGTTATAGTGCAGCTGTTTCCATAGGATTCCAAATTAACAGTTAATGGAATATCATTTTCACCTGGTCCTGCAGATATAATGTGCGTCGCATTGCCCCAATTTACCCCAGTAACTTTAAAGTTTATATTAGAATTGGCTTGGCAGTTCGTTGTTGCATTAGCCATATTCAAATTAACTAGCATTACCGCCAAAAACATACCTATAAATAAAATTGAGCTTATTTTTGTCTTCATTTTTTCACCATTATATCCTTTTCAATAACACCATCTTTAATATAAATACTTCTTTCAGTAAAGTCTGCAATGTCTTGTTCGTGAGTTACCATTATTATGGTTGTATGTTTTTCTCTTCCCATTCTTACTAACATATTCATTACAGCATCAGACGTTTTAGAGTCTAAATTTCCTGTCGGTTCATCCGCGAGCAGCAATGGCGGATTATTTATAAGAGCGCGTACTATTGCAACGCGCTGTTGTTCACCACCACTAAGCTCATTTGGCAATTTTTCAAACTTTCCAGATAATCCTACCTCATTTAACATATCTTTTCCATTGCTTATATTCTTATCGTTATCAAGTCCGTCAACCATTAAAGGCAACGTCACATTTTCTAAAACACTAAGATAAGGGACAAGATTGTATGATTGAAATACAAATCCTATATTTCTATTTCTTAGTACTGATAATTCCTTCTCATGAAGGCTTGAAGTATCAGTGTTATTTATAAGAATTGTACCACTTGAGGGTCTGTCTAATGTTCCAATAATATTCATTAGTGTTGTCTTTCCGCTTCCGGACGGGCCTAAAATTGATACAAATTCACTTTTATGTACTGTCAATGAGATATCCTTTATCGCAACATACTCCATGTTTTTCATTGTGTATACTTTTTTGATATGCTTTAGCTCAACAACAATATCAGATAAATTTTTTTTCAATAAACTACCCTATCATTCTATGATATAATAACAAATATTAATATTTAAAGTACACTTAAATATCAATTGAATCTTTTCGCATTAAAAATAATTAACAATTTGAGTTGAAAATTCAGTTAGAATAAAATAAAATATGCCGGAATTAATAAGAGCATTAAATTCAGGAAGTTTATCAGCGACTAATATTACTAAAATAGACAATAGTAGAACATGTATGCAATGCTTTATATTTATTATTAAATAAAGCATTTGTTGATTTATTGAAAAACGTATCTATTATAGGGAGTACCGGATCGATTGGCAGACAGACTTTAGATATAATTAGAAAGGATAAAAGCATAAAAGTTATAGGTCTATCTGGAAATAATAATCTTGAACTATTGGAGCGCCAGGTGCTTGAATTTAAGCCCAAATATGTATGGTCCCCAAAAATAACCTCATCTTGTTGGAATAATTCATATGTAATGCCACAGGAGGCAATTGCAGCACTTTCGGAAAATAATCTTGTGATAATATCAACAGTAGGTTCTGCCGGATTGCTTTCAACAATTAATGCAATAAATGCCAAAAGGACTATTGCAATAGCAAATAAGGAGGTACTGGTCATGGCAGGCAGTATTATAATTGAGGCTGCAAAAAAACAAGGTACAACAATACTTCCAATTGATAGTGAGCATAATGCCATATGGCAATGCCTTATTGGAGATTGCAATATGCATGCAGGGTCCACATATGGTCCTCTAAAGCGCATTATATTAACTGCGAGTGGCGGGGCGTTCAGAGACCTTCCTATAGAAAGATTGGCGAGCGTTTCAGTAGATGAGGCGCTCGCTCACCCCACTTGGGTTATGGGCAAGAAGATAACTATAGATTGTGCTACTTTAATGAACAAAGGTTTTGAGGTAATAGAAGCGCGTTGGCTTTTTGGTATAGATTTTAGTAAGATAAGTGTTCTTTTACATAGGGAGAGCATAATACATGGCATGGTTGAATTTTATGATGGTTCATATAAGGCACTTTTAAGTTATCCAGATATGCATATGCCTATTCAACATGTCCTATCCTATCCCAAACGGCCATGTTCTGAATGGAAGCAACTTGATCTCGTGGCTCTAAAAACACTAAGTTTCTCAGAATTGGATGTTAATAGGTATCCGTGTTTTAAGCTTGCATTGTCTGCAGGAAGAATAGATGGTAGTATGTCAGTTGCGTTAAATGCTTCAAACGAGGCTGCGGTTGGGCTTTTTTTGGATAAAAAAATATGTTTCGGCATGATACCTAAAATAATCGAAAAAGAGCTATCCAATCATCAAATAGAATACAACAAGAATATACCTAGTATAATAGAATTGGATAATGAAATAAAAAGTAGGATAAGAAGAGATTATACCTAGTCACTTTCGCATATGTTTTTTATATTCAGCAAGTGCTATGCTGCGAAGATGTTTATGTATATCATTTACGCTTTCTACAAACCGTCTATCCGCTTTTTCCTTATCTGTTAATATTGTTATAACTATATTAGATAGTTCTTTTGCCATTCTTGGCTCTATATATAATTTACCATCACAGGTTTTTTGTTTGCGTTGTTCTATTAAAGCTCTTACATTAGCGTGCAGCATTTTTACAACTTCAAATCTCTCATGTCTCATATCTAGTTCGCAATTCTCTATTTTGTTGATGTTGAGAGATAAATTCCCTATTTTATGTGCTACATACTCAAGAAGCGTAGCTCTTTCAGGCGTTCCAAGCTCTGTTAGCTGCAATTTTTTTACGTTTAAAATTATCTCAGAATATGCTATACTGTTGACTAATTGTCTATTTTCATTCTTTTCCATGGGTTCACCTAAGCTTTTACTATAGGGTAATTTGTTTAATTATCAAGATATTTAAGGATTATGGCGTAATTGAGTTTTGTTAAAATATTAATTTATGCCTATAAATTCAGAAAATTACCCTAAATTATTGTATATACATAAGAATTATACCTAGAAGTTAACGTTTTAGCAAAACATAAATGATGTAATGTTTAATACATTAGTTAGGCGTAATTAATGATTTAATTATTGTTGGAAGGCTACTAATATCAGAATATTTTATTATTTTTATATTAGGGTTATCTATTATTCTATAATTATCATATTTTAGATCATTTACCACTACAATTATGTTTTTATATTCTCTACTATCTAGCATTTTTATCGTTTCGTTGATGTTTTTTCTTCCAGTTTCATACTCTATACATATGCTGCCATTATAATATGCTATAATATCTGGCCCCTTGCCATTTGTAACAAGATTTTTTATACCATTATTAAAAAGCATTTCGGATATGCTCTTAATGCATAGCTCATGTTCCATGCTTAAATTAGTTTTATTACTAATTACATATGTTCTTTGAGGGTTACCAATATGTCCGAATTTTAAAAGATTTGACTTTTTTAATTTTTCTATTTCTATTGGATTTAAGTTTGCGTTTTTAATGATCCAATTTAACGGTACTATTTTTTTGGATAGTTTTTTTATTAATGGGGTTTTTTCATCTAGTTTTTCTTCTATTGGGGTTGTAGCTATATGTAAATTTAGATAATTTGGCGTTTTGACAATTGCGGTTTTTAAATTATAGCTCGATATTATCATAGTATTTTTCTTAAGTCCGCCTATTGTAGCTTTAATAATGTTGGATTTTTCTTGTACTCCAGAACCTATAATGTTTGAAATATATGTAATCTCTGAAGGTTCTCGTAGCCCAAATGATATTATTGTAGAAGTATTGGATACAATTCCATCAGGTAGCATCGGAGTATTTGAGACAAGTATCATCCCGTAGCCAAATTTTCTTGCTTCTACAAAGAAATGAGATAAGATGCCACCAGCTCTATCTATTAGTGCTTTGCTTTCGTCAATTATTATATATCTTGAAATGTCCAAGTTAATGCCGTTATTTTTCATATTTCTATATAAAAATTCTATTATACTGTCTATATACATGATTTTCAAATCATTATTTCTGATAGTGGATAATTGGAAAACGCAGCTTTTATTGAAAATCTCATGTGGGTCTATTGCATTGGTATCTGGTATTATTTTAGAAAGCGCATAAAATCGCTGAAGTATACTATCAATTCTATTTTTTTCACTTAAATTAATGGCATTTTTTTTAAATATGAGCAATTCTGATATGAAACTGCGCATATTTGGTTGGTTTTCATCATCTGAAAATTGCGCAAACTTTCTATACATATAACTAAGCACTTTTCTTATAATATTTTCTTGCAGTGCTCCAAATGCGTAAACCCTATTAAATAACTCTATTAGGGAGTTTATTTTTTCATCTGGCAATAGCCCATCTAATGCAAATAAGTTAAATGGTTTATATGCTAAATTATACAAATTACCATTAATAAATCTTAAAATATCGGAATGCTCGTCATGTCCGTCAAATAGAATTATAGGTATTTTGCTATTATTAATTTCGATTATTAATGATTTAATTAAGGTACTTTTTCCATAACCTGAAGATCCTACGATAAGAATGTGTGGATTCGCCTCCTTCTTAGTATTTAAATATATATTTTTGAAACTACGTTTCCATTTAAATTCATTAAATGCTCTCATACTTGCATGTCCTTTTATAAAATCCGTTTTTAATACAATATTTGGTTTGAGCGTACGGATGGATTTGCCTATAAAAAAAGAGGAATCCAATTGCGCTCTGTTCTGTTTTTTAAAATATTCTAACATAATATCACACAATATCATATAAAGAAATAAACAATATTATTTACCATATTTATGGAATATACATGAATTAGTAATTAAAAGCGTGTAAACATAAACAATATATATTACATCAAGTTAAGCTCTAATGTGGTTTTTTGTTAAGTAACAGATACAAAAGCGTTGATATTATAGAGCCCGATGATTATCCTGCTAGAATAGCGCTACAATGTAATGTGCTTATGTCAAAAAATGACCACGGATTTTATAAAAGGACATGCAAGTATGTAGATAGTGAAGCAAGATATGAACGGTTTAGCAATCTATTAAAAAAATTATCTTATATGGGCGTTCCAATAGAATTAAGGCTTAATTTAATAGAAAATATCTCTTCTGGCGAATCTAATTTTTTTATAATTGAACATCTAACATCAAAGATAGAGAAAATACCAGAGTATATAGCTATACTCCGCGAGTGTATGTTATCTACTATTGAAACTACTAATGTATTATTACAAGCACCTTTGCTTTCATATAATGTAAAAAATGTCAAAAAAATGATTGATATATACATTAACCTAGGCATATCACAAAAAGAACTTAAAACCTTAATTTTAGATAACCCAAATATCTTAAATTATGAATCTTTAAATAGTATGAAAATTATA
>JAMCZM010000042.1:1093-5505 GCA_023485645.1 Candidatus Martarchaeota archaeon | reverse complement strand
CTATAAAGATTTTCTACCAATATTGGGTAATATAGATAATGTATCATTCTCAAAGTATCAAACATAAAGTAGTCCAATTAATATTGCGATGCCAAAAATTAGAGTATAAAATAAAAAAAAGTACATTAAAACAAAATAATTGCGTTAAATTTAAATGCCCCCATCATCTGGACATAACCTACTAATTGTTATATTTGAATGTATAAATTAATCTTTTATTGCGAAGCCATATAACTTATGGAATGCGGTTATGGTAACATGCCTAAAAATTCATTACGCAGAAAAGATCATACAACATTTAGAACGGATTCTATAGAATTTAATGGACGTCGTTATGGCGTATCATTGCGCAGAACTGATAATTTATTTATGCCAAATGCTGATTCTACAAATAACAATGTAAATAAATGCGATCAAAATGGTTCTGAATTAAAAAATGATAACATAAAACAAAAGTCGGATAATATTTTACTAGAGAATGGGTGGATTGATTCAAACACTGTTATGAAAAATTCTAATTTAACAAAAAAGTTATTTGAAAAATGTATGGGCGCTCTAAAATTAGACGTGCAAGATTTTAAATTATTAAGATATAATCTTGAAAATCGCGATAAGCTAGTAACATATCTTAGTCCTGCGGCAATTGGTCTATTAGATAATTTATTAAATAGAAATAAAGATCAATTTACGATAAAAGACATATCCAAGTTACTGCATCAAAATTACAAAAAAATAGAACAGTATATAAATTCAATTTCAAATGAACTAGTCAAAAATGAATCTTCTATACATATTACTAGAAACGGTAAAATATACTATGCATATACAACAAATGTTCTAATGTTAATTAAAGAAAAAGTCAAAGTAAACACACCTTCTGAAAACTTTGTTTTAAGATCTGAATTTATTAGAAATAGTGGTATATCCGAACATTTAATATCAAAATATACAAGGGAATGGAAAAATAATAATAATAACGACCCAAACCAAATATTAATTATAAATCGAAATGTCTATTTAGGGAATAGTTTTATTGAGTATGCTAAATTGCGATACAAACAAAGCAACAATGTTTTGGAAGGATATATAACTACAACTGAAATGACAAAAATATTAGGTATAGATAAGAAGACAGCACATTACTATATAGAGATGATTTTAAATCGTATAAAAACTCCAAAAGAGCAAAATGTAATAAAAACTGGCATGAGATACTGTCAAAAATTATATAATGTAAAATTAATTGATTTGATAAAAGAGCAGATTAAATATTCAGCAAATAAACCTCCTGAGGGGTGGGTGTCTTTAAAGAAAATAGGAAAGAGTTTAAACGCGAATGCTTATAATGAAAACTTTAAAAAAATGTTTGAAAATCTACTAGCTACAAATACTATAAAACATGAAACATTTAATTTTGGTGTTAAGCGCCATACATATTATGAGCCTATTGTAATAGATGCTCTTAAAAAGTTAATACGAAAAAATATAAATTCAAATGAATATATATCAATGCCAAAAATAATGCATACTCTATGGGATGTGCGTCAAATAAAAAGATTTAAACCTGAAATTAAAAATTTTATCACTCTTTCTGGTGAAAAGCATGGTATGGAAAAAGAATATGATGTAAATGGCAGGACGGTTTATCACATTGATGTATTGAAGGATGCCGCACAATATATGTTAAATAATTTATTTAATAAGGAAGATTTAACTATCCAAAATATTGCGTCATCACTACGTAGATATTTTAGAGCAAATATTTATTACGTAGAAAAATTATATCAAAATTCTAATATGTCTAAGGAAAAGTTGTCAGATATACTACAAAATAATTTACATTATTTATCTGATAAATTAAATAATATAAAATTAACAGATCCTATACGCGCTAAAAAAATTGTATACGCGCTTGTACGCGTAGCGGAGACCGATACAGATTTAAAGACTATAACAAAACAGATATGTAAAAAATATTTGAGCGTTGATTTTAGGAGCAAAAAGTATATACTTCCAGATACTATTATTAAAACACTATATAATGCTTATTTAATATATGATCCAAAATATTGGACTGTAACTGATTATATATTTGCAAACATGCTTGCTAATTTATCTTCAAACGATTTGAGGGAAATGGTAGATAAAAATATAACCATATATGAGAAAAAATATGAAAGAAATCCAGATATTTGATTTTTTTATGATGGTTTGGTTGATTATGATAACAAATAGAAATGTATATATAATAATTTAAGTAAATGAACGGATATTGCGAATAATTATGATATATAATTAATAGATGTGATAACATGCCAAATGATATAAAAATAAATAAACGACCGCCAAGAATATTTAGATTTTTAAGGAAGGCTGATGGGACTAGAATAAATCAAGATATATTTAGATTAATTAGGTGGCCAAAATCAAAAAATTAAGAGAGCCTGTAAAATTTGAAATGTTTGAACGCAGAATTCTATAACATTAATTAATACCTAAATATGTAGGATTTAATTATTGGTAAATATGTAATTAACAGTTTTAATATTTTATTTTTAACGCCTTAAAATGGTATTTATTGGTAATTCGTTTTCTATACAGGTTATACCTAGTTCATGTGGGTAATAAATATGCACAGGTTCTTCTTTTATTGGCAATATGCTCTCCTGCAAATGTGTATATTCTACTGTTTTATGTGTAATCTCACTTAGTGGTTTAAGTTTTTTATCTACACCCTTAGATATATCAATAAGATTTTTTTGTGTCATTTAATCATTTTATTTATTTTCTGTTAAATATTTATTGTTTGTGTGCGAACTACTGTGCTAAAGTTATGATAAATTAATGATATATACTGGATAAATACTCTTAGCTGTTACATGAACGCAATTAATTGCGCAAGTGCTTTGTGTTATTCAAACTTTTAATATAAACGCAAAAGCAAATGTATAAATATAACCTTAAATGCAGTATTCTACGTATTTTATGCTTAGCACAAAATTTAATTCTGGAGATAACAACCATGGCCGTAAAGTGGAGGAAACCGCAGCATTTTTATTTAAAAATGGAATGCGACCAGAAGTAATAAATCGAATTATACATACAAGACCAAAATTGCTTGATGATAGCCTTGCTAATACGATGGAGCTATATTCCAATATGTCAAAAAATGGCTTTAAGCCAGAGCAAATATCACAAATAATATCTGAGACTCCAGAACTTTTGATGATGAATCCAACATGTATTAAAGCGTTCACAAAATCATGCAAAGACAATTCGATAGAGCAGGATCAGATAAAAGCAATTTTGATATATTCTCCTCCACATATGGTGCATCTAATGCGATATATCGGAATGGATAATGAAAGTATAGAAAAGGCGGTGAAGGGTACAAATATACTTTTTTACTATAGCGATAGCATGTGGACGGCAATAGACATGCTAAAAGAATTAAGAGTTGATATGGCCAATATACGTGAATTTGTCAAAAACAATTATAAAAAATTAAGTTTTAAAACAGACAATGCTAAAAATGTATTTCATACATTAAGGGTTATGGAGCTTAGTAATCTAGAAATATCAAGTATGATAATAAAACAGCCATTTATATTATACTATAATTCTGAGAGTATACGTGGTGTATTTGATGCGCTCTTAAATTTAGGGGCGGATTTTGATAGCATAACACAATTGTTTATGGTGCACCCTGAGATAATGGATTGTAAAATAGAAAATTTGTGTATTATTAGAAATTTAATGAAAGGTTTGGGCGAGTCAACTGGCATAATAGAGGTTTTAGAAAAAGATCCAAGCATACTTGTGAATACAAATGAGAATAGGATAAATACTACTGTAGGGACGCTTTTAAAAAATGGTTTTAACTTAAAGGACGTATTATCAATATTAAAAGAAATGCCAAGTATACTCTCTAGTTGTGACAAGGATGGGGTTGAAAATATACTCTCCATTGTGCGAACATTCACAAAAAATGAAAGGGCAATGGTGAAAGTATTTTTGGATAATCCACAGCTTTTAGTATCTGACCACATCCGTGTAATGTCAAATTTAAAATTACTATCAGAATTTAATTTTGATCCATTTTATTTTACGGATGTTTTATCAAAATCGGATTTTACCTCTGCGGATATAGAAAATAATAAAAAAATAATAACATTGTTTAATTCATTGGACATGTCTAACGAACATATGTTAAAGCTTATGGAATATTCAAACATTTTTTTCATGCCTTTTGATGACTTAGAACAGGCGATAGGCTCTCTTATAATGAATGGGCATTCAAAGAATGATATATTAAAAAGTATTATAGAAAAACCAGAAGCGTTCTTTAAATTATCCTACAGAAGTCTTAGGCGCATATCAGATGATGATATAAACGGACCTGAATGATTACC
>JAMCZM010000042.1:0-1083 GCA_023485645.1 Candidatus Martarchaeota archaeon | reverse complement strand
ATAAAAAACTATCAATTGTCTTATTCTTTAAAAAATATAATGTGTCAGTGCCAAATAATATATGGTAAATATCAAAATCTATTTAAATGTTTTTGAGTAAAATATAGGTGGTGCAATTGTAGTTGCGTAGCCTTTCTGTGTGAATATTGGAAAGCTCTTTTGCTTTGTGAAGATATGTAAACCTGATAAGCTAGTAGCTATAATCCATTTATGATATCGTGTTTTTCACGATTGATTTTGATAAGAAGAGATTTGCTTAAATCTAACGCCACCTAGAGGATGGCTTGGCTGCAGCAGCGATGAAGGCCGTGGCAAGCTGCGATAAGCCCAGGGTAGCCGCAAGTCGGGCTTTGAACCTGGGATTGCCGAATTATGCACGCAAGTGCAAGCATACGCATGGAACTGAAATATCTTAGTACATGCAGGAAAAGAAAGCTAATGCGATGCAGTAAGTAATGCGAATGAAAGCTGCAAAGGGCAAACTGAATCCTATCTTGCAAAAGATGTGGAGATGTGGTGTAGCGATATCTATCCGGAACATGAGCTGAATGCGTTGGAAAGCGCAACTATAAAGAGTGACAGTCTCGTAAGTTAAGTGTTTTGGAGGTAGCTACAAAGAGTAGCTCTGCTTAAGTATGTAGAGCGAATACGGGAGCATTAAATCCCAACCCTAAATATTGGCTGCAGACCGATAGCGAACAAGTAGCGTGAGCGAAAGCTGAAAAGAACCCGCACGCGCGGGGTTGAAAAGATCTGAAACTAGGTGGTAACATGCAGGTAGGGCACGAAAGGGTAGATGGATATGGAAGTGAAAATGCGAAAGCATCGAACGACATAACCGGACCAGTGTCCTATCATTCTTCTTGAAGCAAGAGCCAGGGAGTGTATTGGAGTGGCAAGCAGAGATGCGTAGCGAAAGCGAGAGTGCGCAGCATTGCGAGGCACAACGTATGAAAATGCGTCAAGTCACTTTTTTACGACCCGAAGCCACTGTGATCTACGCGTGACCAAGGCGAAGCTAGGCCAACGCCTGGTGGAGGCCTGCCACCTGTCATGGCATGTCCTGTTGGGTGAGTTACGGGT
>JAMCZM010000018.1 GCA_023485645.1 Candidatus Martarchaeota archaeon | reverse complement strand
ACATTATCCTTCAAATTCTTTATGTCCCTCTTTATTATCTCGGCTGATTGTGGCGTAAATACATTATCAAAATCCATATATTTAATTGGGAAATTTTCCTTTGCTATTTCCAATAGCATACCGAGAGCCAAGTTCCTACCTTTACCCCTACTGCATTTAGCTTGGATTATATGCACGAAATGGTATGACTTTAATATATCATAAGTATTGTCCTTTGAGTAGTTATCTACTACGAATAGCTCGTATTCAAGCGGTTTGAGAAATTCAAGTGATTGCATTACTGCTGGCAAATACTTCTCTACGTTGAAAGTAGTCCCATATAACAATAGTTTATTTTTCTGCATATATAAAACCAGTATCTGATTTTTTTTTGTTTATTATTACTTTAACTTTTTATAAACTTCCAACGTCTCTTTTGCACACTTCTCCCATGTAAAGCTTCTTGCATATTCCGTTGCCTTCTTCCTTTGCTTTTCGTTGTATCCGTTTTCCTTTATGTGCTCTATTATCTGTGCCATGTGCTCTGGGCTCTCTGCCTCAAAGCAATACTTTCTTACTTCCTTGGGAATCTTTCCGTATTTATAGATTATCACGGGGAGGCCGCGGGCCTGGGCTTCGAGGATCGGAAGCCCTTCGCCTTCATGAAAGCTTGGAAATACGAAAGCGTCAAAAGAATCGTATATTTGAACTAATTTATCTTCTGGTGCAAAGCTCATGAACTTTATATTATTGTTTTTAGTCTGCGAAATCAGATATTTATATTCATATTCTTTCTTGCCCCAAAATTCAAACTCTATTTTTTTATCATTGATTTGATTTGCTGCCTCAATTGCAAATTTAATATTTTTCCTTAGTCTTAATGCGCCCATATATCCGACTTTGAAACTTTTTATTTTGACGTGATTCTCGACTTTGGCATTTGTAAAACGACCATCTAAACCAAGACTTGCTATAAATATTCTGGTTTTATCAAAGCCTAACTCTATGGCTTCTTCCTTTGTCTGCGAGGAAATTACAATTAGGTAGTCAGAGTTTAAGGTACTCTTAAATCCAGGTTTAACAACAAGTTTTAACCAGAATTTGTCTTTTAATGTGGTTCCATGGTCAAAGGTGAATTGAGGGTACAATAACGGTTGAAAGTCGTGTGCGGTTGTTATAAGAATACTCTCCCTAAACAACTTTGGTTTTAGGAAAGGAACAGGCATAAGATTATGTAAAATATCATATTTATTAAAATTTTCGAATATGGTATGCAATGCAAATGACATACCGCTACCAATTAGTGGAATAGGTCTGAATTCTATCTTATCTATATTCATGTATGAATTCTTTAGATGATTATATAATTCGAACATATACCTTTGTATACCTGCGCCTGAATTCTGAGTAAAATTTCCTGTTATCCCAAGTAAAGCAACATTCATTTTAGCACCATCCTATAAACATCCAGAGTACCTTTTGCGCATCTTTCCCATGTAAAGCTTCTTGCATACTCTGTTGCCTTCTTCTGTTGCTTCTCATTATATCCATTTATCCTTATACTATTTATTATCTGTGCCATGTGCTCTGGATTTTCCGCCTCAAAGCAATACTTTCTCACTTCTTTAGGTATTTTCCCGTATTTATAGATTATCACGGGGAGGCCGCGGGCCTGGGCTTCGAGGATCGGTATTCCGAAACCCTCATAATGCGATGGGAAGACGAAGCAGTTAAATGAATCATATATGCTGATTTTTTTATTTTCGGGTGCAAAGCCCATAAACTTTATCTTTTTGTTACCTTTTGACATCTTAATTATTTTTTCGCGGTTATATCCTAATTTACCCCATACATTCATCTCATAACCATCATCATGTAGTTTATTAAAAGCGTTTATAAAAAATTCAGGGTTTTTTCTAGTGCGCATTGCACCTAAGTAACCTATGATAAACTTATCCGTTTTCTTTTTGATTTTGACTGGTGATGAAAAGCTCTCATCTAGGCCATGGTTGACTACGAATATCTTATCTTTATCATAACCTAGTTTTATTAAGTCGTTTTTAGTTAACGTTGAAACAGCTATTAAGTAATTAGATTTTAGAGTACTATAAAGACCTAATCTAGTTACTAATTTTGACCAGACTAGATCTTTTAAAGTATGGCTCACATCCTCATTACTTTTTTTATCGAATATAAAAGCGAGATCATGAACTGTACTTATTATTATGGAATTACCTTTTCGCAATGGGAAGAACGGGTTAAGATCAAGATTATGGACTATGTTATATTTGCTAAAATCTCTTACAATAGAATCAAACATTATCGAAAAGCCCTTTCCAAAAGTCGAATTTATTTCTATCCCAACTTTTTCGATATTGCTATTATATTTAGACAAATTCTTAAATAAATAGTATACGTAACCATAAAATCCTGTCTTAGAAGTGTTATAATTTTGAAATGATGTTTTTGCTTCTACCAAAGCCACCTTTAGAGATTTCATATAATGTCACTACTTATTTTTACTTAATGATTTGTATGTGCTCAATGTTTCCCTAGCACATCTGTTCCACGTGAAGCTCCTCGCATATTCTGTTGCCTTCTTCCTTTGCTTTTCGTTGTATCCGTTTTCCTTAAGGTCTTCTATTATCTGTGCCATGTGCTCAGGGCTCTCTGCCTCAAAGCAGTATTTTCTTACTTCATTTGGAATCTTTCCATGTTTATATATTATCACAGGAAGACCGCGGGCCTGGGCCTCGAGGATTGGGTAGCCCAATCCTTCGTATAAGCTTGGAAAGACAAAAGCGTCAAAGCTGTCATATGCTTCGACTTTCTTATTTTCGTCCAAATATCCCATAAAGTCAACATTTGAAAGATTATATCTGTTCTTGAAAGCTTTAAGCACGTTCTTATCTACGCCTGTGCCGTATATCACAAACTTGTATTGATTATTTTTTAACAGTTTTGCTGCCTCAAGAATGAACATCACATTTTTATGCTTCATTAAGGCTCCCATATAACCTACAGTAAATATTTCTCCTTTATGTCTAACCCGCAATTTTGCTCTTATTATACTATCGTTTGTACCGTGTAGCACTACCTTCATGTTCTTTCTCTTTCCAAATCTCTCTATTATTGTATTATATGTTTGAGAGGAATTACATAAAATAAAATCCGAGTATTTTATCGCGTCTTTTATGTTTCTTTGTACCAGCTTGTTGTATGCTTTTTGGATTAGCCCCTTATGGAGGCCTTCCTCAAACCTGGAAAGATCGTGTATCGTTGTTACTATTTTGGCCTTATTTCCCGACTTTTTTAGTATCTTGGCAACGAATCCTATCTCGTGGTCTGTTATATGGATTATATCATACTTATCTTTAGGTACTGCTGCGATTTTCTTTTTGAAGCCAGTATTAGCATAGACTAAACCGCTTATGTTGTTTCTTTTAGACTGATCTAAAGCATATAGCTCTTTTATACTGTCCCTTCTTCCCAATAGTGCCTTTATATGCATTTCTAGCTGATATGCATACTCGGTCAAACCAGTACCGCTGCCTTTATAAGGCTTCGTTTGGGATATTATTAAAAGTTTCATATTGCCACATTAATTTATATTGTTTATTCACATAAATCAATTTAAATATTGCAGACTCAGGTAAGAATAATGTTCGATAACAAACATCACGCTCTTTTTTATATAGTTATAGGGGCAATAATATTACTATCTATCTTACAACCGTTGTGGATGTTCAAGAATAGCGTATATGTCCACGAAGACACGCCTTTTATCGGCGTTACCTCACCATTTAATAAGTTTTTTGCTGATGTGCAAAATAGTATGTTTATCTACGAAAATAATATTTATACGGGAGTAATAAGCCAATCAATATCTTCAGTATATAATTTAATTTATGATATGCTGCTGTTAATTCCAAGTATTTCTAATGGGATTTTAGCTTCGGAATTGTCTAATTTTATATTTTCAGCAATAGGAGGGCTGGGCTGTTTTATACTTTTATACGAACTGCTTTCAGATTATGAGAATAAAATACGTACCTTGCTATCGTTTGTTGGTTTCTTAGTCTTATACTCCATAACCGGGGCCAATATGACTGATATAGCATTTCTCCCTTGGGCCTTTCTTTTTATGATAAAATTTATAGAATCAAAAGATTATAACATAAAATCAATACCTTCATTGGCTATTTTTATATTGTTGCTTTCCACATTTTTTGCATTTGGCGGGTTTTTATATTTAATACAAAACTTTATATTTATTGGAACCGTTTTACTGGTTTTATTTATACTTTATAATAAGAAAAGTAAAAGGATACGATTATTTTTCTTAATGTTTTTGGCATTAACCCTTGCGTTATTAATAAATACCAGCATGATAGCAGGGGCATATTTATTAAGTAAAAACCCCATTTCTAATGATTATTATAGTTTTATTAATTCTGCACAACAGTATTCGTTTGGATATCCAAATATAATTACTACTATTATGTTTAATGTAAATAATAACCAGTATATGATTGTAAGTATACTTGTTTTCATAATTGCAATTTCTAGTATTTTTACAATAAAACGCCCGAACGGAAAAGTTAAAACCAATATAGTGCTGGTACTCTTAATTTCGTTTTTAGTTATAACATTCTTTTATAATACAATTGCAATGCCGTTTGGGAGCATATACAAACCCATACTGCATGATTTCATTGCATTGTACGCTGCTAGGTACGGCGGCGAATTCGTTCCGATATTGGGGTTCATATTTGCAGTGTTATTTGCGATAGGTATTGGTTATTTTATCGAAAGAGTTAACAAAAATTTGTTTGTGGCTTTAATAATAATTATGGCAATATCCATGACGATCCCAGGAATTTATATTAATGATATACAGCCATACACACATTACTCCTATTACGTAAACATACCAAGGCACGTATATAATTTAAGCAACTATGTTAATTCAAACATAGGAAACTATAGCGTTGCCACCTTACCGGCCGCTTCTGGATTCCAGTTCCTAGCTTCTTGGTATACTGGCACAGACATATACTCATATTTGATAAACGCACCGGTTTTTACTGGAGGGTATGTAAAACAAACTGAGATATTTTATCCTATAACAAAGTTTTATTATGATAATATTGGGACTGGTATAGACACTTCGAAAATCAAAAATACTAATTATATATCAAGCATGCTTGGGGTTTTAGGTATACGTTATATTGTAGTTCAAGGTAGTGCGGTACAAACAAGTAAGGCAGATCTAAATTATGGTGATCCATTTAGCTTTAATACAATATATGCAAACTTGAACAATTCAGATAATATAACTTTTGTTAAAAAATTTGGCAATTCATCCTTATATATTAATACTAAAGCTGTTCCATTAATATACACTTCAAATATCAAAAATGCAGGTAATATATCAATTGATGGCATATTTTCAATAATCGGAAGCAATGCTTTTGACTTAAAAAATAACTCAGTATTTAGCACCGAGGTCAATGGATTGTATAATGATAGCACGACTATAAATGCTACTCCCCTACTTAATTTTCATACTGTAAATATTACATTTGTAAAAGATAGCCCAACACGCGTTACTATAGAAATACAAAATGCGAGGGATCCATTTTATTTGGTATTCCGAGAAACATATAGCAAGTACTGGCATGCTTACTACAGCAATGGCACTGAGGTCAATCCGAAGGACCACATTGCGGTGAACGGGTTTGCGAACGCGTGGTACATGAACAAAACTGGAAATTATACCATTACTCTGTATTATACCTTGCAGACCGATGCATGGATAGCGTGGGCAATGTCGTTCATGGCGCTTGGAGCTACTGCAGCGATAGGGGTTTATGGGTGGAAGGATGAATTGCCAAATTTTTTAACAAAAGTTATA
>JAMCZM010000041.1 GCA_023485645.1 Candidatus Martarchaeota archaeon | reverse complement strand
TATTTTTGGCAACATTTATAGCTTTTATAACTGTAATTTGTTTCAACATCACCAAAATGCAGCGTCTGTGAATTACTCCTACTACTTGAATTAAGTGTTGAGATATCTGAATATTTTTCCAATAATAGTACATTTTTTAGATCAGAATACCTACTCGAAATATAAAAAAGTGCTGACCCTGTTATACCTGCGCCTACAATTATTAAATCATATATATTATCAGACATCGTCATACACTCTATAAAAGTTGATAAAAGCTATAAATGTTGCCAAAAATAAGTCATTTTTGAAATTATTTTATGGCTTTGTTATATATTATTTAGCTTTTCATATATTTTTAATGATATTATGACAGATATTATAAAAATAGAGAAGGGATTGGAAGGGGTATACTTTACCGAAAGTAAGATATGCAAAGTTGATGGTACTTTAGGACGCTTATGGTATAGGGGGTATTCTATAGAGGACCTTGCTGAAAATTCAACATTTGAAGAGGTATCTTATCTTCTTTTATTTGGCGTACTTCCAAAAAAAGGTGAATTGAACGCATTTAAAAAAAATTTAGCTAATAGAAGAGCTTTACCAAAAGAAATAATAAAAATTATAGAAGATGGTGTAAACAAATGCGATACAATGCACATATTAAGAACTGCAATTTCAGCCCTCCCCTTATATGATAGAGATTTAAGTAATAAAACTTCAGATATATTACAGGATAGCATTAATTTGATATCAAAAGTTGCAAGTACAACAGCTACAATAGGAAGATATTTATCTGGGAAAAAATATGTTGCCCCTAATAAAAACTTAGGACATGCAGAAAATTTCCTTTACATGTTAAATGGAATGTTACCAAGCAAAAAAGACGCTAGAATACTTGATAAAATGATGATACTACATGCGGAACATAGCTCAAACGCATCTACATTTTCAGCTCTAGTGACAGCTTCAACACTATCAGATATATATTCAGCATTTGCTTCTGCAATAGGCACATTAAAAGGGCCATTACATGGAGAAGCTGATGAAAACGCACTACGCATGATATATGCAATTAAAAATGCAGATAATACAGAAAATTACATAAATAATGCATTAAATAAAAAAGAGAGAATAATGGGTTTTGGGCATAGAATATATAAGACATATGATCCAAGGGCGCGTATTATACGCGGCTTATTAACAGAAATGCAAAAAAGTGGCAATACCGAAATAAAAAATATAACAGAAATTGCGCTTGCAGCGGAAAAGATGATGATAGAAAAATTGGGAAAAAGTCATGGTATATGGCCAAACGTGGACTTTTTTGCTGGCCCTGTCTATAGATACATAAACATACCAATAGATATATTCACTCCATTATTTGCCACTGGCAGATCGCCTGGATGGTGCGCACATATAATAGAATATTTAGAAAACAACAGATTGATACGCCCATTAGAATTATATAAAGGAAAAATTAATTTACACTATAAGACAATTTCTTCCAGATAAACTAGGCACAGAAGTTATTTATTTGTTTTATACCATCTATATTAGTGTAGGCGAATAAATGGCGATCTTTAAACAGCCTGATAATAACGTTCGTAGTGAACTTTTAAAGAGCGTCGGTATAGATAACATTGATAGAATAATTAAGAGTGGGCCTGCTTTAATTGAAATAGGATTACCAGAAATTGCCGCTAGAGCCTCATTTTATAAAAAGTTGGGAATTAATAATACACAATCTTTAGTAGAGCGTTGCCCAAACATATTATTAATACCATTAATTGAAGCTGAAAAACGCATAATATTTTTTGAAAAAATAGGATTTAGAAATGTGGCGAAATTACTATTTAATAACCCCACAATAATGACAAAAACCGATAAGGAGATAAGATCCTTTTTCGATTTTTTAAATTATATAGATTTGAATAAGCCAATAGAATTATTTGAATCCATACCAGATCTAATAGAGTATAATAAGGAAAAGATTGGGGAGAGTATTGACTATCTAAAAAAAATGGGTTTTGTTAATATACACAAAATTGTTTTGCTTGTACCCAACATATTGGAATGCAAAACAGAAATAATATCTGAAAAGCTTAGTTCTTTCTATGATGCGGGATTTCAAGACCCCGTAAAGATGTTAGATATGGAGCCCATGCTATTTAATTGTGGAGATATATTACTAGATAAAATATTATTTTTTATAAATATGGGACTAAAAGAACCAATACCTATAATCGAAATGGCCCCGCGCGTATTATTAGATTCGGAAATGGAAATTTCTGAGGCAATGCAGCCATTTCTAGATAAAAATATAAACATGACTTTGATACTTTCCAAAATACCTAAAATTTTATACCTTAAAAAGGAGCGTACATATGAGCAAATATACATATTGAAAGAGCTTGATTTATACAACAGGGAGGATATTGAAAAACATCCAGAAATATTATTCCTTGATAAAGAGAATATACTAGGTATTTGCAAAAAAAATAGATGAATTTTGTGGATTACAATTTAATATGCAATATTTGCAAAAAGAAATATAACAGCAATTATAATAGTCAGATATGCACGTCATGTGATGGTATATTGGAAGTTGTATACTCAAAGAAAGCTAGTTTTCCAAAAAAAATGAAAACGTTATGGGATTTCGAATTAAATATGCCAAAATCGCATTATATACATTATGAACTGGGAAACACAAAAATAATTAATTATAATAATGACACGTTTCTTAAACTAGAATTGTATAATCCGACAAAATCATTTAAGGATAGGGGTTCTGTAATAGAAATAGCAAAAGCACAAGAATACAAATATGATGAAATTGTCTGCGCGTCTACAGGAAATATGGCGTATTCTTTAGCGTATTATGCAAAGCTTGCCAATCTCAAAGTTAGAGTTTTTATAAGCAAAAATGCTAATAAGGATAAAATAAGATATATTAAAGAAGTACATGATGCTACAATAACAAAAGTTGATGGAGATTTTACACTTGCTCAATCAGAAGCGTTAAAATATTCTTATAAAAATGGAGCATTCTTAACAGGTGACTACTGCTATAGAAAAGAAGGGCAACGAAGCGTCGCATATGAACTTGCATATCAAATTAATAATATTGAACGTATTATATCCCCCATAGGAAACGCAACATTATTTAGCGCATTATATAAGGCATTTGTAGAATTAAAAAACGCAAAGAAAATAAGAAATATACCTGAAATGGTAGGTATCGAGGCGCAACAATGCGCTCCGATCGCCAGATCATTTAATAAAAAAAATTTAACCTATGTAAAACCCAACACAGACGCAGATGCAATAGCTGTTGGAATGCCAACTTATGGAATAGAAGCAATAAAAGCGATAAAAAATAGCAATGGGAACATATTAACAGTAAGTGAATCTGAGCTTTATTCAGAGCAAAAAAATTTCTATAAAAAATATGGTATTATTGTTGAACTTGGAGGGATAGCAAGTCTTGCGGGATATAAAAAAGTTATGAAAAAGGATAAAAATACGGTTATTTTACTAACAGGAGGCAATATATGACATTTATGAATTTATCCATAAAGATAGAAAATAGAGTTTATATCCTCAAGCTAGTGAAAAATTATGAAAAAATTGTTTTACTTATTGCTAATTACAATAATAATTGCGCTTATATTAATATTATTTCTTAATTTCTCTCAAAATAACAATAAGCATATTGCAACAATTAACTCTGGCCCTAATTATACAGCAAATAACACATTTAAAAATTATTCTATAACGCTAAGATATATGAATGCGCTTAGATCGAATAGTGCTATAATAGTTAATTATTCTAATATTTTCCTATATTCTGGCAATAAATTAATTTATACTACAGGTCCAATAAAAATTAAATTTAACAACACACCTATATATAAAAATATAGGAAATTTTACCGCAAACAAAGACAATATAACAAATATAAAATTTAATTTAAGTAGTGCTGAACTCTATCTAAATAATAAAAGTTATGTAATGAATATTTTCAATAAAAATATTTCTACAACTCCATGCTGCTACAATAAAAACAACAACGGAATTCTTATTAATATAACACCTTTATTTATACAGCTCTATTGGGGCATAAAAAATTATTTTTATTATTATCAGACTTTGAATTCAAGTTTTAGATATAAAAATACATATTATAATTACAGTGATTTAAATAAAACAAACTTTGAGAAGAGCATTGGCGTAAATAATAGCATATTTGAGTATAAAAATAATAGTTTAATCTTTTCTTTTAACCTGATCAATAAATTAAATATGCCAATTAATGTAACCGAAATACGCATCTTTGGTATTATGTATTTTAATCAGAGTCCAACACGTTTAAACAACACAGTGACTTATTATAATATATCTAATAATAAACAAAACAATACATATGTAAAAATTAAATATGGTAAAAATTTATTAATACCTATTGTTTTTGGTGGACAAATACTTGGTATAGGTCCAAATAATACAATTAATCACTATAAAAGTACTATCATTAATTCAAAAACCACAAACAGTTCAGACTTCAATAAATATTATATGAGTATGTTAAACTTTATAGTAGAAAAAAACGGGACAGTTTTGTTACCTATGTATCAAAATAATTTATATAACATAGGGTACTTAAGTGCAAATAGAACATTACACTTTGAGTATAATAAAAGAATAGTACTGGACAATTTCACGTGTAAAAGCTATAACACGCAAAATTGCTCTCTGATTGAGCCTGAAACGCTTGGTTTTATTATAAATGGCAATTATACACTATCAGTTTATAGCAATTATGGTTTTATAAAAAATATCACAGATAGATTAAATAACTAATTTAATCAGACTTAAATATTTTATCTGATAATTATTAATATCAAATTTGATTGGTTTTCACTTGGTTGATGATATTTTTATATCTAAATTTATTACGGAACTGTTACCTATGGCTTCAAGCGCAATGGATGAACAAAATCTTTCGAACGCTTTCGTTGAAATGATTAAGAAAGAATTTGGATTAGATAATGTAGAATTGGCAGATATCCATTCTGGAAATAAAAACATAGAACAGCTTGATGATTATATATCTAATACAAGAAAAATATACATAGATAACCAACTGAGCGAATTTTCTGCCTTCCCAGAGTTAATAAATTATAAAATAAAAGGTTTTTCCAGCTGTGCCATTATTCCGGTCATAGGTAATGGTAGGGTTATATCTTCTTTGAGACTTTTATCCAAGCAAGAAAATAGGTTTACTCAAAAAATGATAAGTACTTTGGAAATTGCATCTTCATTTTTTGCATTTTCATACATATACAAGTCAGAGATAAATAAGAATAATAGACTTGCGGAATATTTTGACATAGCATTTAACGCACCATACCCACAAATGCTAATTTCAAAGGATAATAAGATAGTTAAATTTAATAAAGAGGCAATAAAAGAATTTGATCTAAATAACGATATTAATCAAAATATAAAAAATGTATTAACATTCGATTTTGATTATTTAAAAGAATTAAAACGGGATATTGAAATTCCATTAAATACAGCCAGCGGTTTAAAAATTTATAGTATATCAATAAAAAAAATAGGGGATACACTAATTTATTTAACGATAAAAGATTTAACACATAAAAATAACACTGGTTTAATATTAGACTCTTTACTTGAAAATAATGACATTTTTTTACTTATAACCGATGATAAATTTAAAATAATTAAAATGAGCCAAAATTTTGAGAAGCTGCTTGGTAGCGGCAGTATAATGAGTAATACTAAAAGTTTTCTAGATATATCAAAATTAGAACAATCTTTTTTTAAAGAGACAGAACCTAAAAAAAATAAATTAATAGTTGCTGAATTTACAATGAATACCTTAAAGGGAGTTATACCTGTAAAAGCATATATAAATAAGGGTACTTTTGGATATGGAATTGCAATAATAAATAAAATTGCTGAAAAATATATTATGGAAACGCAGGAAAATATTAATGATTTT
>JAMCZM010000007.1 GCA_023485645.1 Candidatus Martarchaeota archaeon | reverse complement strand
TTATATCAGAGGTTAGAAAAGCCTTGCCATTGCTTCACTCTCTTTTAGCTATAACTAACATATGCAATTATAGTAGTTTGTCATACAAAGGTATAATATCATATCTCTATTTTAACGGAAAATCCCGTTTCGCCGCCCTTTTTGGGCTTGTGCTTAGACGCACCTGTTGAGTGCTCAATAGAAACATTAACCTTTCTAGCTTTGCATATGCCCTCCAGCTCCGTTTTGGAACTAGAAATAGCATTATAATATGCCTCAGCAACATTTATATTAATAGCTGTTATCTCTTTGTTTAATGCTATGCGTGCAGATGCCTTGGCTTTTCTAACCTCTGATATAATATCATTTAACAATGCGCCTATTGCATCAGGCTCATTAACATTTACTATCACGCTACTAAAGATTATACCATTAATTACATAATCGTTTTTAGATGGGGGCTCAATGTATTTTGGCATGCGCTCCAAAAATATACTCTTATTTGAGAACATACTATTTATTTCCTCTATGGTAAATGGCATTACTGGGGCTAGTAATTTCATTATGTTTGATAGTACACTAATTAGTGTATATGCCGCAGCCTTTTTGCTGCCCTCCATCTCCTTATTTTCAGAATATAACCTATATTTTACATTCTCTATGTAGTAATCACAGAATTCATGCCAATAAAATTCTATTATTTTGGATGTGGCTAAATATAAATCGTAACTCTCATAACCTTCTTTTGCGATCTTTACAATCTCATTCATCCTGCTTAATATCCAAAGATCGAATACGCCCATGTCTTTTGAAGGTATGTCATCTATCTTTATTTCTGCAAGCGCCTTTTTAATGAAAAGTGCTGAGTTGTATAATTTTGTTATGAACGCTTTTCCATGGTTTATTTCCTCATATGAAAATGGCCTGTTTTTTTCTGCCCTACCTGAAGCGGTTACCCATAATCTTATATTATCAACGCTGTATTTTTTTAGCAGCTCATCTGGGCTTATACCATTGCCAAGACTCTTATGCATTTCGCGCCCATCTGTTCCTAAAACTAGTCCGTGTACTATAAGATTATCAAATGGTTTATCATTTTTTAATGCCCATGTCCTATATATGGTATAGAATGCCCATGTCCTAACTATTTCAGTTCCAAGTATTCTTATTGTAGTTGGAAATGCCTTTTTAAATAATTCCATATTATCCGGCCATCCAGCAACTACTAAGGGTGTTATTGAAGAATCTATCCAGCAATCACATGTATCAGTCTCTCCTGAAATATCCTCAGAACCGCACTTTGGACACTTTTTAATTTCCGGCTGTATAAGTGCTGGATTTATTGGGAGTTTATTTTTATTTGCCGCAATTATATACTCGCATTTGTTGCAATACCAAAATGGTATTGGCGTTCCAAATACTCTGCTTCTCGATATGTTCCAGTCCCACTCTATATAATCGGTCCAATTATATAGTATTTGCTTTGCAGTTTCTGGGGTCCATTTAATCTGATCTGCAATTTCACGTATTTTTTTTGCGTGCTCCTTTGTTTTCATAAACCATTGTGTTGAAGATAATAACTCTATTGGTGTATTGCACCTATCATGTACTTTTACCGACTGTTTTATTGGTTCTGCTTTTTTGAATATATTCAATAATTTTAAGTCATTTATTATGGCCATACGTGCTTCTTCTGCTTTCATTCCTGTATACTTTCCTGCATCTAATAAGAAGCCACGTTTATCCATGGCATTAATGTGTGCTAATTTATGCTTATAATATAAGACAACATCATTTTTATCTCCAAAAGTGCATATCATTTCTGCTCCTGTACCAAATTCTAAATCAACGGATTCTTCTGCAATTATTGGAACTTGTTTGTTAAATATTGGTGTAATCGCATTTTTTCCTATGAGATCACGATATAATTTATTTTCAGGATTTATTGCAATTGCAACACATGCATGTAACAATTCAGGACGCGTAGTTGCTATATCTATTGTCTTATCTTTATAATCGGTTTTAAACACAATATAATTTAATTCCGAATCACGTTCTAATTCAACAGTCTCCTCACGTGCTATACCGCTGCCGCAGTGTCTGCACCATTCTACTGGATGTTTTCCGCGATAAACAAAACCCTTTTCAAACATATCAATTATTGAGAGCTGAACTTTTCTCCTATAATCCTCAGTAAAGGTTATATATTCATATTTATCATCAAAAGATGCTCCAATTGAGAGCATCTGTTTTTTCATTATTTTTATATTTTCCGTGGCAATTTCTACACATCTGCGGTAAAATTCTTCTCTGCCAATTCCCTTACCATATTTTTTTTCTACTTTTATTTCAGTTGGGAATCCCTGCGTGTCCCATCCTAATGGATATAAAACATTGTAATCGTTCATGCGCATATATCTTGCTATTGAATCTATGTATGTGACCCAAAATACCTGACCCATGTGCATTTCACCACTTGTAAAAGGTGGCGGTGGGTCTATTATGTACATGCGCCTTTTTGTATCATGCTCGTCAAACTTAAACAGATTTAATTCATTCCAAAGTGTAATCCATTTATTATTATCTATTTCCATAAAATTCAACATACTAGTTAGGCTTAAACAAAAATATAAAGATTATCTTAAAATATGGCGTTCTCTATAATACTACGTATCATTTTTTTATCAATAAACATTTTAAGATATTCATCTGGTATATCTTTATAGTATACCCATTTGTAATCGCTATTTTCTATATTTATTTTAATATAATTTTTATCTGTGGCAAATACGTAAATTTTATTCTTCCAGAAATATTTTTTATAGTAAACAAATATATCTTTGGTATCTTTAAGTTCAAGTTCATTTTTAGACAGTTTTGTCTCTTCATATACCTCCCTATACGCCGTGTTTATGTGCTTTTCTTTATATTTTCTTTTTCCGCTTACGAAAGAGAATACACAAGGATTTACTATGAACGGTAGGCATCTTCGTTTTAAAAATAATATTTTATTGTTTTTTTTATTGATTATTATTGCAGTTATGCCATCCATATTTTTCTTTAATATATAATTCATAAATTAATATTAGATGCGTAATTAAAATATTCTTGCTTAGTTAACAAATATTTATGTGCAAACATTATCTATTTATATTACCTTAAACAGACTTTGAATGATGATTTTATGGAAAATGTAAAATTAATCGGTGCCTCACTGGCGTTAAGCACAGCACTTTTGGTTAATATGTATCTGGAATATAATAGTGTTGAAAAGAAAATAAGTAATCTTCATGCAGCTATATTAAGACAGGAAACATCGTTAAATAAGGTAAGTAAGCAGAATGCTAAAATTATAAAATTAATAAGAAATGATCTGAATAGTTTTTAGTATAACTAATACAAAAAACGTCAAATAATATTTCATATAAATTAAGTATTTAAAATTAAAAATAAAAAGAGGGTCTAAACGACCCAAAATGAATATAGATAATTACTGTACTATCTCTCCGTTCGCGTGTCTTGCTTTTACTTCTGTTATCTTTATTTTTAGTTCATCTCCCTCTTTCGCGCCCTTAACGAAGATCACGAATCCATCAACCTTGGCTATTCCATCCCCTTTGGATGCTACTGCCTCAATCTTTACGTTAACTTCGTCACCTACTTTAACTGGTTTTGGCATAAAATAGTCAGGCTTTATCCTCATACCTCCTCTTCCAGAGTGGTCTCCGCCTCTATTGCCTCTACGTTCTCCTCTATTTTCCATTCCTTCGTCTTCTTCGTTCATTTAATCTCTTCCAATACGTAGAATTAGCTTTACTGCTTTACTCCGTATTTATTAGTATTCCATCTTTTAAACTTAAAAATCTTTCTGTTTTTGCGGTTCTATGTAAAAATATCAAAATTTGTCAAAAAACCATTTATAAATAATTTAAGGTTATATAATTACGTGATGGTCTAAAGGTATTGTTTGTATGCTAAAAAATATAAATTCAAAAGAAAAATTAAAGGATAACGCGGTTAAAATAAATAGTAACGCATTATTTAACATACGTAAAAGTGAGACTATAGGTCTAATATTATCATGCAATTCCAATATATTTACAAATTCAAATGGGCGGTCTATTTTTGAGACAACTCTAGAGCAGCTCTCACTTGTTAAAGAATTATCAAATATTATAATATTGTTAGATAACGTTTATGTTGAACGCTGTAGCGGGATAATAAGGCGCATGCGAATAACAAATATTAAAAAAATAATTGTTAAAGAACCAAATATAAACGAACTTTTCAGAAATGCACTATTGTATGCAAAGGAGTGTGATATTATCATGCTGCATGACTGTTCTAAGTCTTTTGTGGATACAGCTATTGTAAATGAGTTAATTAGGAAAACGAAAGCGTCCGGTTATGCTATATCTGTTGTTAAAAAAAGTGATGTATTTATGGCCGCAACCCCACAGGTATTTGCGTATAGCACTTTAAATGGCATAATCACAAACAAAAAACTATCAGAGAAAAATCTTTTTGACATGTCTGAATTTTTCGATTTAAATAAAGAGTATAATGAATCCAATTCAAAGGATAATAATATAATTATTCGCAGTGATTTGGAATTAGAGCATTCGGAGGATTTTTAGCTCAAGTGATTTGATGCCTGTTGGTCTTGGTTATGATATACATAAACTTGTAGAAAATAAGAAGCTTATATTAGGTGGTATAGAGATAAATTTCCCAAAGGGCCTAATAGGCGATAATGATGCGGATGTTCTTATTCATCCAATAATAGATGCGATACTTGGGGCTGCGGGTTTTGGTGATATAGATAGGTACTTTCCAAAATCAGACCCTAACTATGACGGGCTTAAAAGTGTTGATCTTTTAAGATATACAGTAGATTTGATTTACGGTTATGCATGGACTATAACAAATGTGGATATTACGTATGTAGCAAAAGAACCGCGCATAATAGAGTATTCTAATGATATAAGAAGAATGCTTGCAAGTGCAATGAATATTACCATATCAAAAATAAATATAAAGGATAAGACCAATCATAATATAGGGCCTACTGGAAATGGCGAAGCGATTGCTGTATTTGCCATTGTGCAAATAGATAAGGCGTTATAAAATCTTTTTCATGTTTTTGCTGTGTATTTTATAAATAATATATAAAGCTATTATGAAGATTCCTACCGATAGTAGTATAAGAACCGCATTATTTGAAGGTAGTGCATAGTATCCAAATAGCGCAAGAACTATATCCCAGATAAGGCTTCCAGCAAATGAATATACAATAAACTTTTTGATATCCATACGTGCAAACCCTGCTGGAAAGCTAACAATTGTTCTTATCACTGGAACCATTCTTGTGGTAAATACAACTATATTACCATTTCTCTCAAACCATTTGTCAAAAGCATTTAACGTTGCACGTTTTATGTGTATTTTTTCGATGTTATTGTAAATGACATCCTTTCCCAGATAATATGCTATGTAATAATCTACTAATATACCAAAAAGATTTCCTATGCTTCCTGCAATTATTGCCAATGGTAAAAAGAGCAGCCCGTTTGCAGAAAAATATCCGGCCAGTGGCATTATGACCTCGCTTGGTACTGGAAGAGATATGCCCTCAAGCATCATTAATATGAATATGGCAAAATAACCAAAGCTCTTTATAAAACTATAAAGAATTGTGCTTGAGCCCGTTATTATCTGTGTAATAAATGAAATTATTGCAAATTCTATCATAAAATCAATTAACGTTATTTTAATTTAATATATAATACAAATTATAATATACACATATGGCGTTTTATAAGTGATGTTATAATATCAAAGCAAAAATTATATAATATCAGAAGATTAATAATTAAAATAAGTTAGGGTTATTTGGAGTGAAAATTATAAAATTCAATGGCGAATCGGGCACGATGTTTGTAAAACTCGAAACGCTTGAGGATCTTTGGACAATACAGCGTATACTCTTTAAAGGGGATAGGGCAAAATCAAAAACCTTGCGCAAATTCAAAACTGAAGAGGGAAAGAGTGGAGACATGAAAGAGGTAATGGTGAAGCTCAGCGTCGAAAAGGTGGAACTTGATAAGAGTTCTGAGAGGCTTAGAATTGCAGGCAAGATATTAGAGGGTTATCCATTAGAATACATAAAGCTCAATAGTTACCATACATTAAACATCGCAATATCTGACATGCTTGAGGTCGAGAAGGATAAATGGGCCTCATATATACTAGATGTTATAAAGAACGCTGTCACATTAACTAAAAAGCCAAGGCTTGGCATAATAGCAATAGATGACGAAAAGATATTATCCGCATATCTTCTCGGATATGGTATTTCGTTTAGAAACGAGATATATAGTCATTTGAGCAAGCGGCTTACCCCAAAAGAGTTCAATGAGATGGAGAAAAAATTTTATGATGAAGCTATTAAGTTAATAAAAAATATGGAAGTGGAATCTATAATAATAGCAGGTCCGGGGTTTACAAAGGATGATCTGAAAAAATATATTGATGATACTGGATTAACAAGTAAGCTATCAAAGCGTTTATTTTATATCAATACGAGCAATACTGAGCGTTCAGGAATCTATGAACTTATACGTAGTGATATGGTGTCAAAGATTCTAGATAAGGAGCGTATACGCGAAGAATTTATATTAATGGAGCAATTCTTAAAAGGTCTCTCCACCGGTCAGTCAAGATATGGTATCGATAATGTAAAAAAAGCGATGAACGAATACGAGGTGCGTTTAATACTGGTGAATGATAGTGTTCTTGGCAATGATTTAATACAAAAACTTTTATCTGAGGCAGAAAAAAAGAAGCTTGCTGTCGAGGTATTTAATTCAACTGATGAGGTTGGCATGCAACTTAGCAACTTTAAAGACATTGCCTCTATATAAATCTTTTATACAAAGTGAGATAAATATGCAGATTAAAATGAAGGAGGATGAATTCAGAAGGGTTAGAGGAGGCAGAGCTGTAATGCTTGATGTTTGTTGCAGCAAATGTGATACAAAAGTTCTCTGGTATCAAAAAGACGGACCAGGAAGCCTGCTGAGATGCTATTTAAACAGGATATATGCGCCACCTGAATTGGAAAAGCTTCAAAGCGATCCAAATATCAGAGAGCCAAAAGATATGCCCAACTTTGCTTGCCCTACATGTAGCACAGTCCTTGGCACACCAATGAGGTATTCAGATGGTAGATTGGCATTCAGACTAAGACCAGGCTTTGTATACAAGAGAAGAAGCAAGGATACTGGATATTGATAGCCATTTTCATATCGGATAGTGCTTTTTATGTTAATACTTCTGTGTAAAAAGCATTAGATCTGAAAACTCATTCTAAAATAAAAGGTTTATACGTAATCCAACTTAACACACAAGCTTTAAATAGTATGCTTTTTACTATATTAACGATACATTACGTGTATCTTTAATGCGAAATGGTTTGGTGCAGAAAATGTTGCAGAGATTACAGCTATGGTCTAATTCAAAAGTCAACTATAGCGTCTGCAATAAGACACTTAAGTTTATAGCAGCACCTTTTAACCATTCGATCGCATAAACTCGCTCTATTTTTCAGGTGGTTTATGTGGGTCGAATGGTATACACTAGTGTAGGTTGCAAGAGAACAAAATTAATAGAGCGCGAGCGCTTAATAGTTCTTGAGATAAATAATGATGCAATATATAGTGCATCATCATTTGTTGATTATCTTTGCAATTCTTATGGGTTCTCTAAAAGTTCAATTTGGTATAATCTTAACAGGTTAAGGGAAAAGAATATTCTGGATTTTGCAACAAAAGATTATCCAGGTAGGCCGCTTGCGTTGACAAGAATGGGTATGGAAGAGCTAGCGGCGTTAGAATGCGAGAAAAATACTGTAAAAGAACGTTTTGCACAGATGTATATGGAGCGCTTTAATACTGTACTTGCATGAAGGGTTGTTACAGAAGACATTAGGGCTGGTGGGCCCTAAGGTCATATTTCACAAGCTTTATCCTTAAAAATTTTGTCTTTGATATAGACTAGGTGCTTTTTATGCCTAATATTAATGATAAATTAAGTGTTTGGTACAATGGCCGAATACTTGGTTATAAGAATGCAAATGTTTCAATACTTACGCATTCGTTGCAGTACGGCAGTGGAATCTTCGAGGGGATACGTGCGTATGAGGCAAAAGACGGCACTGCGGTTTTTAGACTTGATGAGCATATTAGTAGATTTCTAAACAGTGCAAAAATATATCGTATGAATCTTGGATATTCTCATAAAGAAATTAAACATGCTATAATAAATGTAATAAAAAAGAATAATCTCAAATCCTGTTATATACGTCCGTATGCCTTTTATGATGATGATAAAATAGGCCTTGCAATAGAAAACAAGAAAATTAGTACATATATAGCGGCTGTGGAATTCGGAGCATATTTTGGAGATAGTAAAACAAAGGGTATAAATTGCAAAGTATCCTCATGGCATAGGATTAATTCGAAGATACTTCCTATAAAAGCAAAAGCGAGCGGCAATTATCTAAATTCGATAATTGCAAGTAGTGAGGCTAAAACTATGGGATTTGATGAGGCTATATTAATTTCAGATAGCGGTTATGTAGCGGAGGGACCTGGTGAGAATATATTTTTAGTTAAAGATGGCAGGCTTATAACGCCCAATGAAGGATCAGATATTTTACTAGGTATAACAAGAAATACAATAATAGAAATTGCTGAAGATATGGGATTTATTGTGGAGCAACGTTTTGTAAGAAGAGATGAATTATATACGGCAGACGAACTATTTTTTACTGGTACAGCAGCAGAAATAACACCAATATTATCCGTAGATAAAATAAAAATATCAAAAAATCCGGGTCCTATTACAACGGCATTATCAAATAAATACGATGCGATTGTTCATGGGAAGGAGATTGCATATAATGGGTGGCTTACATACCTGTAAAAAAGGTTGTTGACAAACGCGCGAAAAAATCTGGTTTTGAAATAGAAATAAAACGCGTAATAATCCCAGCATTTCTAACTGCGCTGAGTGTAGCGATAGTTGTATATCTTTTAATATCATTTGGGTTTGATATTAAATATGGTTCTGGGTCCTCACTTATAGTTTTTGCGTCTTTAGGTTCCAGCGCATTCATTATGTTTATGACCCCAAAATCCAAAGCCGCAAAGAGCTCAAAATTTGCAAAAAGTTATCTGCTTGCGGGCGTTATAGGTTATATTAGCTACCTAATTGCAGTGTATATAGGCGTATATGTTGGGTTCTTTATTGGGATTTTTATAATATCTATTTTGATGTATTTATTAAAAGCTGAACACCCCCCAGCTGTTGGAATTGTCTTAGTATTTGTAATGTTTAAAATCGGAATACTCGGAATAGTGTTAATAATTGCATCTGTAATGTTTTTGCTTATAATTAAATACATATTTAATAGAGCACTTTCAAAGTTTATTCTATTTGATTAATTGGTAGTTTTAATGGATCGCCTTTCAAAATCTAAACGAATAATAGGCGATATAAAATCCCAACCATCTGATTTTATCGTGGAGGAAATATCTGAAAATGGCACAATACTTAAATTAGACAGCATCTATACGCCAGAAACGCTCGGATTTAAAAATAATGATGCGGGAAAATTTGCAGCTTTTATAATGCAAAAAGAGAATTGGAATACGCTTCAGGCGCTTCGTGAAATAACAAAAAAGGTTGGCAGGGGCATAAAATCAGTAAGCTTTGCCGGAACAAAGGATAGATCTTCTATTTCTACGCAAATGTGCGCCATATATGGTATTAAATCAGAACAGTTAAGTTCCATGCATATAAAGGACATAAAAATAAATGGGCATTGGCAGAGTGATAAGCCAATAAAATTAGGCAGTCTACTTGGCAATCACTTTATAATATCAATTTCAAATTCGCAAAGTGAGGATATTAATAAAATAAATGAAATAGAAAAAGAGCTTAATGGACTATTTCCAAATCTTTTTGGATCTCAGCGATTCGGCAATAGAAACAACAATGTTGATGTTGGAATAAATATAATGTTAGGCAATTTTGAAGAGGCCGCAATGCATTTTCTCACAGATACGTCAAATGAGACCAATATAGAGGCAATAGAGGCAAGAATAAGGCTTAAGGCGGAGAAGGATTATAAGAGCGCTTTGAACTATTTTCCGAAATATCTAAAATATGAACGAATGGTAATCGAATATCTTTCAATGTATCCTAATGACTATGCCAATGCATTAAGAAAAATACCGCGGCAGATATCATTGATGTTTGTTCATTCTGTGCAATCTCATATATTTAATCTTGAAATATCTAAGCGCATATTTGAAGGGCGAATACTTCCGGAAGATGGTGATTTGATGTGCGGTATAAACAAATATGGATTTCCGGATCTATCTAAAGAGGGAAATAATTTTATAGTGGGTATGCTTGTAGGTCATGATTCTATAAAAATAAATGAGCATGAAAAATCAATAATGGAAACGCTTGGAATATCAATAGAAGATTTTAAAATAAAACGCATGCCAGAACTTAATTGTAAGGGAAAGCGACGTGTTCTTTTTGCGCCTTATAAAGATTTTAAAGCGAGCATAGCTAATGAGCGTTTGCAACTTGAGTTTTCATTGCCATCCGGAGTGTATGCAACATCCATGCTTAATGAATTTTTGGAGAATTCAAATATTGAACAGATTATATAGTAATTAAATAACTTTTTATAATTATATTACTGTGCTTGTATGGTCTTAAACAATATCCCAATAAATAACATAATAAGCAAATTTCATGAGTCCTTACAGTCCTTTTCTAGTAGCATACAAAATGTAATAAATATAAATAAGTCCACCGCATCTGTGGATGAGATAAATATTATAAGGGATCATTTAAAGGCGCGTCTTTTAAAAGGGGATGAGGACGCAGAAAACAAAAAATTGATAAAGCTGCTTGAGTTACTATCAAAGGATCAGGCTGTTTTAAATTTGATAAAAGAGGAATCTGACGAATGGATAGAGATGCTAAACGCAATAGAACAGCATGTCAAAAGTAGGGATAAGACATTAAATAGCGATGATCTAAAAAAAATAATAAGGCTCTCTTCAGACATAAAATCAATTGCCAGAAAATAATTATTTATTCATCATGTCAAATTTTTTGTAAAAATCTTCCTTTATTACATTTGAAAGATCATTTGTGCCTCCGGGGCCAATTTCATATTTATCATTAGTTAAACTATTAATTACGATTTTGGCAAATTCTTCAGAAGACATGCCAAATGGCGGTTTTTCTAAATTTATTTTGCCATCTTTTAATTCTGTATCATAGATATATGGTGGCATAATCTCAAACACTTTAATATTGGTGTTGCGCAATTGGTGTCTTAGTGATATAGAGAAAGAATGCAATGCCGCTTTTGTTGCGCAATAAATTGGGAAGTTTGATAATGGGACAAAAGCCAGTCCGGAAGAGACATTTATTATGCTTGGGTTGTTACTTTTCAATAGTAGCGGCATAAAAATTGACGTCATATATATTTGTGCTTTGAAATTTATGTCGATTTCAAAATCGTTATCTATAAATTCATTATTGCCAAGAGCAAAATTTATTGGTTTTTGAACTCCTGCGTTATTTATTAGAATGTCAAGTCCTCCAAAATTATTTAATATATAATCTAGAAGCTCTTTTCTTTCCGTTTTTGAGGTTATATCGCATTTTTTAATGTTGATTTTAGGCAGACTTTTTTTTGCCTCAATTAATTTATTCTCGCGTCTTCCACATATAATTACTCTATTATTTTCACACATAGCGCGTGCAAGTGCAAATCCTATCCCTGTTGCCCCACCGGTTATTAATATAACATTATTATTAATTTTCATGTTAATCAATATGTTAATGAAGTTAAAAATATATTAAAGTGATTAAATAAGCAAGATAGATCCAAAAAAAGCATTGTTTAAACGTAGTAAAGAGATAGGCTATGGTGTAGTAAAAGGATATGATTTTAATGGTCCATTCAATATCAAAGCATTTTTTGATGCTTATGGAGAAACGGGTTTCCAAGCAACAAATCTAAATAAAGCTATAAAGCTCACTAAAGAGATGCGCAAATCAAAATCTACAATTTTTTTGGGATTCACCTCAAATATAACAACTAGTGGTCTGAGGGATATAATTACCTATCTGGTTAAAAATAAGCTTGTTCATTTTATTGTAACTACAACTGGTGGGATCGAGGAGGATATAATAAAAACTCACGGTCCATTTTTACATGGTTCATTTGATGCGGATGGCGCATATCTTAGAAAAAATGGGGTAAATAGGTCAGGAAAT
The DNA here is from genome assembly GCA_023485645.1 of Candidatus Martarchaeota archaeon. GTDB lineage: Archaea > Micrarchaeota > Micrarchaeia > Micrarchaeales > Micrarchaeaceae > JAJZDT01. The sequence continues at coordinate 14,181 of JAMCZM010000007.1, read as the reverse complement.
ATATTTGTTCCAAATGAGCGCTATATATGGTTTGAGGGGTTTATGAAGAAATTCCTTAATTCCTTATATACCAATAAGAGATATGAAAAGGGCCTAGATAGCGTTCTATTTGTAAAGGAGCTTGGGGCATCTATGGAAGGCATTAAAAATTACGAGGATAGCTTTACTTATTGGGCATATAAAAATGATATACCTCTAATATGTATACCGTTAGCGGACGGCGCGATAGGCGATCATATATACTTCTTTAAAAAAGAGCACAATGATTTTAATATAGATTTATCAAAAGAAGTTGAGCTTCTATATGATACTGTATTAAATGCTGAAAGTACGGGAGCAATACTAATTGGAGGATCTGTCCCAAAGCATCATATAATGAATGCTCTTATGCTTCGTGATGGTGCCGATTATACTGTTTATATAAATACAGGTTTTGAGCATGAGGGTAGTAATGCCGGTGCGAATACTGAGGAAGCAAAGAGCTGGGGTAAAGCAGTGTTAGATAAAAATAATGTAAAGGTATGGGGGGAGGCAACTATCATATTTCCATTACTTGTTGCAGCAGCGTTTAAATTATAAATAATAGTTATAAAATTAGCTTAAGATATTTTTGATAGATATGGGTAATATTTTATCAATATTATTAATAGTCAATTATAAACTACATACGCCAGGGTAGGGATTTGAACCCTAACTTCCTTGCGGAAACCGGTTGCCTTGTTTGCATCACTAATCAGCTCTCGAAATGCAAATCTCGAGACCGGCGCGTTACCGGATTCTGCCACCCTGGCAGGTATTAAACAATGTATACATTAGATGGTATTAAATCTATAACCCTTTCTTTAAGGTTTTAATAAGTATTGTTTAATTAAAAGCTATAATAATACAGCTTTAAATTTATTCGCATACCAATTCTATTAATAATAGTGCAGGCATTACTATTAATTAAATTATGCGTGTAAAGTGCATATTAATGATAAAGAATCCAGAGAAAATATTTAGTATAAGGATATTTACAGTGATATTATTCCTAGTGTTAGCCATTGCGGGAATAGGGTTTTCAATGTATCTAATATACATATCAAATACCCTATACATGTATATTCTGTCTGTGGCATTTACAATACTCGCAATTGTTGCGGGTGTATTCAATATATTTGCATCTACATCTTACTATAGGTCTTATTTTTATAATGAACATTTAGATAAAATACGCTCTAAGGCAAAGATGCCAAAGGTGCTGCCAACTGTAGGTATAATAATGCCTGTCTATAATGAGGATCCAAACATTGTAGAAAAGAATCTATTAAGATTAAAGGAATTAAAATATAACAAGGATAAGCTTAAGATATATCTTTCAGATAATTCAACGGACAAAAGTATATATTCAGCTTTAGGTTCTTTCTGCAAAAAGAATGGTATAATATATGTGCATAGGACTGAGAGGAAAGGATTCAAGGCTGGCACTCTAAATAACGCATTGAAGCATTGCAAGGACGAGCTTATAGCAATATTTGATTATGATGAATATATCACAGATCTTAATTTCTTAAATGATCTAGTGCCATATTTTAGTGATGAGAAGCTTGCATACATACAGACTGAAAAAACATATTTTAACAGCAAAACGCTCTTTGGGCAGTCCGTATCATTATTTGATAAATTCTTCTTTAATTTTATACAGCCATCCCGTGCGTTAAATAATACTGCAATATTTGCCGGATCTTGCGGTCTTATAAGAAAGAGCGTTATAGATAGGAATGGAGGTTTTCCAGAATATGTGATTGAGGATACATTTTTTAGCTTTCTATCAGATGTTGAAGGATATAAAAGCATCTATATCCCAAAGGTGTACGCACGGGGTAAACCGGTGCGGTCATTTACAGAGCTTGCAAGGCAGCAATGGCGTTATAATTATGGCGACACGCAGTTTCTTGGATTCTTTTACAAAAATAAAGAGAAGAAGCGTCTTTCATTTTTTTCACACATGGATTACATAACACACGGATTTGGACTAAATTATATTTCTGTTATACTTGTGCTATTTACTCTTGTTTCGGTATTAATTGTTTTCTCTCCAATACATTTTATTAGCCTAACATCGGCCCAATTTTTTAGCCCATCTTATATAGGTCTTGATTTGGAGGTTTTTGGTAGCATAGCATTTATTTTATCTTTGGTTGCTCCTATAATAATAACAAAAATTTACTTTAATTCAATAAAGAAGGGTATAATGATATTCTTGCTCAATTTCAGTTTGGCCATAATTAGGACGAAGGCGGCAGTTGCGGCAATATTAAATAGCAGTCCTGCAAGCAAGTGGAATAGGCAAAAGAAAGTAAATAGAAATAATATATTATTTGCGATATCCAACACTAAAATAGAATTATCTATATCAATAGGATTAGTTCTTTTAGGCATAGTTGCCGCATACAATAAAAATATATTTGGTGGTATATGGCTTATGTGGTATGCAACGTTGTATATGGTGACTACTATATTATTTTACAAATATGGATGAATGTATGATATATATAAAATTGCACGATACTGAGAATGGCAAATTGCTTGCGCTATGTGATAAATCCCTGATAGGTAGCATTATAGAGGAGGGAGATATATTTATAGATCTAAAAAATTATGCAGATTTTTATATGGGGGATTTGATTAGTACAAATGAGCTTCAAAAAAAGATATCACTCCAAGATATATACTCTGCGAATATTGTTGGTGAGGAATCGGTCTCAGCCGCGATTGATTCAAAAATAATAAAAAAGAGCGGAGTTAAAAGACTTAAATCTGGACTCATGTATGCACATGCATATAAAATTATTCAGTGAGCTTTATTATCGCCTCAGCGATATCTCCTCCAGATTCTTCTAATGCTAATTCGACACGTTCTCTATCTTTTACTCCAGTTTTTTGCATAACCATTTCAATATCTTCGTTGCTAATTTGTGCTTCAATACTCTTTTTTTCTTCTGAAATATCTCCACTTATTTGAAAACTAATAGTTCCTTGTGCCTCTATTTTTGTTATGTTTGGATTCTCAATAACAATATTTGAAAGTCCAGATTCTATTATAACCCTATCGGCCTTAATGTCTGTTGACTTTATACCCATTCTAGCCATCATACTCTTTAATGCTCGTGGGTCCATATTTGGCATCATATAATCACAGAGTATAATTATACAATCAATAATTTATACTTAATCAATAATTTAAAAAAACATCCAATAGAATAGTGTTATTAATATTTCCAATAGAATTGTATTGTCTTATTAAAGGTGTTTATTTGGCGGAGGTATCTATAGAAGGCTTTGTTGAGGAAATACGTGATTTAGGGGGAATACGCTTCATTAAGGTATATACAACAAATGGGTATAAGCAAGTAACAATAAATAAAAAGAAAATAGACCAATTGCTTTTGGCAGAATTCGATAAATTAACAAGGCAATCGTCTATTAGAGTCGTAGGCGAAGAAAAATTTATTCCAGGTAAGGATAATAGTGGTACTGAGATACATCCCAGTTCAATAAAGATATATAGCATTGCATCAAGCCCATTGCCCCTTGAGCCTTCAGGCAAAACACCTGCGGAGGTAGATACTAGATTCGAATGGCGCTTTCTTGATCTAAGAAGTGATAAGCATCGCATGATATTTAAAGTGCAGACCGCATTTGAGCGTTATGCACGTGAGTATTTTATAGAAAATGGATTCATAGAAATACATTCCCCAAAATTAATTGGCGCGCCATCTGAGAGCGGCGCAGAGGTATTTTCACTTCCCTATTTTGGAAGAGAGGCATTTTTAGCACAATCCCCACAGTTCTATAAACAAATGGCTATCTGTTCAGGTTTTAATAGGGTTTTTGAGATAGGGCCCGTATTCAGGGCAGAGCAGTCATTTACTTATAGGCATTCAACGGAATTTACATCTCTTGATGTTGAAATAGGGTATATAAATTCATTTGAGGATATTATTTCATTTGAGCAGGATTGGCTTGTTTATATAATTAAAAAAATTAAAAGTCAATATGGTAAAGAGATAATGGAGAACTTTGGGACGGAAGTTGTAGTACCAAAAATACCATTCCCACAGATAACAATGACTGAAGCTTATGATATAGTTGAGGGCGCAAGTGGTGCAAAATTAGACAGGACCTCTGATCTTAATTCTGATGGTGAAAAAGAGTTGGGAAAATACGTAAAAGAGAAATTAAAGAGTGAGTTTGTATTTTTAACCGAATTTCCAGAGAGCGTACGCCCATTCTACCATATGAAACCAGAAAATAATCCAAATACTACTTATAGTGCGGATCTTATATACAATGGATTGGAGATAACAACACTTGCCCAACGTGAACATAGATATGATAAATTAGTTGAGCAGGCAAAGGCGAAAGGATTGCATTTACATAACATAGAATTTTATTTGAATTTTTTCAAATATGGTGCACCTTCACATGGGGGATTCGGATTTGGATTATCAAGGATGATAATGCAACTTTTGGACCTAAAGAATGTTAGAGAATCAACATTTATACCAAGGGATCCAAAAACGCTATTTCCATAAATTATTTTTTTATACATAACATTGTAAGTTCAGCTCTATTGTGAGGAAGATGCTTGAACTCAAAGCCTTCAAATGAATCTTTTAGTTCCATTAGTGCCTGTTTCATATAATAAGAATAACTTTTTTTGTTTATGCACTTTATAGTCATTATTACAATTCCCCTAGTTCTTAGGTTTTCTTTTAATTTAAGTATAATTTTTGCAGATTCTAATGGGAATACGTTCATGTCATTTGTTATAATGTCATATATAGTATTTGTGGAAAAATCCTCTATTCTTTTTTTTATATGATTTATGTGCACATCAATTAGTTTGCTATCTAATAATCCAGGATCAATTGCATCAACAAATATACCTTTTTTTGCCATTTCATAACTAAAGCCTCCAGGTGCTGCTCCTATATCTAAGGCCTTTTTAATATGGAGCCCTTCTACGTCTATTTTAAAATAATCAAATGCTTCAATTAGTTTAAATCCCGCTCTATTTATATAATTTTTTTCATGTACTAAGTAATTTCCAGATATTTTAGTTATATAACTTTTATTATTAATCACATTTACTATAATCGTAACGGAGGGGTTTTCAAGGTTCACTTTAAAACCCGCATTCTCTAAGATCTTGCCTGCGTTTACTTCAATATCTCTACTATTATACCCAATGCTGTTTTTATTAAAACTATTGCTACCGTGAATAAAACACTTTATTTTAAATAAGCAGCTACTATCTATTATTTTTTTAATTGCATTCGTAATAGAAAGATAGTCTATATTAGATTCAACATCTATTTTATACACTTCATGTGAAAAAATATCTTTTGTATCAGATAGGTTGTTAACGCGTATTATACCATCTGCAAGTATATTTCCATCGCTATGTTCTTTTATCATCTGCTTTGTTAGGCTTTTGCCCCCTATTAATATGTAGTCCATCAAAACACGCGCTTATGTTTAAATAATGTGCGATAATTCCATATCTAAAGAGAATTCATCCTGTTTTGATAAGAACGCATCTGCAATTACTTGAGCATCTTTTTTTCTTCCATTTCCAAGTTCTTTATTATAGTTTAATAAAACTATAAGATCTGATAATTTTTCATATCCCCTAGCATTTTCAAAATCATCTGCAGCGCAATTTAGCTTTCCACAAACCGCATGCAGTATACCCCTATAAAGATATGCCTCTTTAAATCCACTATCAATCTCTATTGCATTATCTAAAGCTTTAATTGCGCTATTCATATTGTTTGTTGAAGCAAAAGCGATGCTTATATAATAATAAAGGCGTTTATCCTTTGCATTAAAATCTATTAATTTTGTATATAACTCTATTGCATCTTCATAAAGAAAATCCTTAATCATCTGTATTCCAGCCTTGTGCAATAATTCATAATCCTCTATATTAATATTATCCAGCTTTCTTAGCAGTGCACGCGCGTCTAATTTGTTATTTTTATATTGGATTTTCACGTAAATAATATTGATATTAAAATATAATATTCTTTTGCAATAATGGATTTGTACATATTTATTATATGTTCGCTATCATTTTTATAATATGGACAGAATTGTTATTGCCTTAGGTGGTAACGCTCTTATGAATCCTTCTGGAAGCCAGGATGTTTTAAATGAGAGATTGAATATGGATAGGATAGCTTTAGATTTGATAAGGTTATCTAAATTTTATGAAATAGCAATAACGCATGGAAATGGTACGCAGGTGGGCGATGAGATAAATAGAAACGAGCATGCAAAATCAGAAGTTCCAAAAATGCCATTATATCTGTTAAATGCAGAAACACAAGCATCTATTGGTTCTATTATAGAATTATCACTAAAAAATGCTGCAAATAAATTAAAAATAAAATCGAATATTTCAGTAGTTTTAGCGCATGTACATGTTAATAAAGATGATAGCGCTTTTAAAAATCCCCTAAAACAAGTAGGTCCATTTTATACAAAAAAGGAATTGTATAATGAATTAAAAATAGCCAAATTTGATTATATAAAATTCAATGATAAATATAGAATGGTAGTTCCATCGCCTAAGCCAAATGGCATACTTGAGATCACTGCTATAAAAAGCTTAATAAAAAAGAATATTATCATAACTTGTGGGGGTGGTGGAATACCAGTAGTTTATAAAAATAAATCCTTTAATGGTATTTCAGCAGTTATAGATAAGGATAGAACAAGTCAATTGCTTGCAAATTCAATAGGCGCTAATAAACTTATAATATTAACAAATGCAGAATTTGTTTATTCAAATTATAATGATAAGAAAAGCGCAATAAAATCTATCAAGGCATTTGATATTGCGAAAAATTTGGATAGTTTTGAGAATGGCACAATAAAACCGAAAATAGAATCATGCATAAATTTCATAGCAAATGGTGGAAGTGCGGCATATATAGGAAATATATTCAAACTTAATGAAATACTAAAGGGTAAATCAGGAACAATGATATACTGACTATTTGTTTTGGGATAAATAGTTAATTATGGCCATTTCAATAATCTGCTTGTTTTTTGCTTGCTGCCATATTATGCTTCTATTTCCATCTATTACATTTGCAGTTACCTCCTCACCCCTATGTGCTGGAAGCGGATGCATTACATTGCAGCTTTTTTTGGCATATGATAAAACATTTGAATTTAATTGATACGGTGCGAATAGCTCCCTTCTTTTTTCTGCGTCTTTCTCATCCCCCATGCTAACGAAGGTGTCTGTATATATGATATCTGAATTTTCAATGCCTTTTTTTATATCAGAACTAATATAAACATTCGAATATTTTCTTGCCTCATTTACATAAGTGCTATTAGGTTTTATGTTCTTTGGACCTACTAAAAAGATGTTCGCTCCGAGTTTTGCTGCTGTTACCATTAAAGAATTAAATGTATTCTGAGCAATATCCCCAATCAATGAAATCTTAAGTCCTTTTAGATCCTTTTTTATTGTTTTTATAGTATAACAGTCCGCTAATGCCTGTGTTGGATGTTCTAAGTGCGTTAGCGCATTTATGACCGGTATACTTGCTGCATTTGCCATAGCCTCTAATTTATCATGTTCGTTTATTCTTACGACAATATAATCACAGTATAAACTAAGTATTTTAGCGGTGTCTGCAAGTTCCTCTCCTCTTGATGCTTGTGAGGTGTGGGCATCAATGTAAATAGATTTACAACCAAGTTTTGCAGCGGCAACCTCAAATGATACTCTTGTTCTTGTAGATGCCTCAGCGAAAAACAGGGCAATTACGGGGTCATTTTTCAATTTTTTAATCTTTCCTAAAGTAATGTTATCAGATATTTCAAAAATTTTTTTAATGCTATTTACTTTTAAATCCTTATGGGTTATAATATTCATATAATCAACTCTTTTTTGCAAAATTTTCTAATATTTTATCTAATTTATTGTCTTTGGGCTGCAATTCATAATTTACTTGAATGAACGGTTTATTTATTTTTATAATGCTATCAAGGCGGGTAGGCGTTGCAGATATTACAATATCACATTTTGCATTATTTATAGTAGTTCTAAGGTCCTTTATCTGTTCTGGGCTATATCCCATGGCAGGCAGTTCTAACTCTAGTTTTGTATATTTCTCAAAGGTCTTTTTTATTTCTCCTACAGCATATTTTTTTGCCGATATTATTTTTGCATTATTATTTCTTGCCGCAATCATTCCAGCGCCGAATTTCATACCACCATGTGTTATTGTTGGTCCATCCTCTATTACAAGTGCGGTCTTTCCATTTATCATTTCAGGTTTATCTGGTATGACTAATGAGTTGGCATATATAATATTTGCAGTTTTATTTATCGTTTTAATATCATACTCTAATATAGATAGTTCTTTTTTTGTTGCTGAATTAACTTTATTTATTATTATAACATCCGCCATACGGGCAACAATTTCACCAGGATAATAAGTTAATTCATTTCCAGCTCTTAATGGGTCTGCAACTGTTATAAAAAGATCAGGTTTTATAAATGGGGCATCATTGTTTCCCCCATCCCATATTATGATATCCGCTTCTTTTTCTGCAGATCTAAGTATTTTATCGTAATCTACCCCTGCGTATATTACAAAATTATTTTTTATGTGCGGTTCGTAATCCTCCCGTTCCTCTATAGTTGTCTTATATCTATCAAGGTCACTTAATTTTTCAAATCGCTCGTTTATTTGTTCTTTTAATATTCCATACGGCATAGGATGCCTGATTAATATAACACGCTTTCCCATATCTCTTAATTTTTTTGCAACATATCTTGATGTTTGGCTTTTTCCACATCCTGTTCTAACAGCACAAATTGCAATTACTGGTTTTTTGGATTTTAACATGGTTTTTTCAGGTGCAACAAGCCAAAAATCCGAACCTGCTGCATTCACTATGCTACATTTTTTCATTACTTCATTGTATGGAAGGTCGCTGTATGACATTATTGATATGTCTATGTTGTTTTTTATTATTAAATCTTTTAGTTCTGATTCGTCATAAATTTTGATACCATTTTTATATAAATGTCCACTCAATTCTTTCGGATATACTCTGTCTGATATATATGGAATTTGGTTCGCTGTGAATGCTACTACTTCATAATCATTATTATCCCTAAAAAGAACATTAAAATTATGGAAATCTCTACCTGCAGCCCCAATTATTATAACTTTTTTTCTATTAGACATTTAATCCCAATTTTGATAAAGATAGAAATTATTTAAGCATTCCCAATAATATAAAATTCAATCCGTAACAGATTCATTCAAAATTCTTGGTATTAATGTTTTATACTTTATTTTTATACCATATAAAAGAATGCCTGCAATTATCGATATAACGATGCTTAATGTGATTATTATTGAATATGAACTTTGGCTTATTAATCCTTCATTGAGCGCTATTACGGCTATTGCAATTCCGACTGCACCCCTACCAGAAATTATCCCTGCAAGTTTTCTGGATCTATTGCCCTCTTTTTTATTTATGAAACGTTTGGCAAATTTGAAAGATAAATAATAAGCAATTATAAAAGCGATTGAAACAAAAACAAATATCTCTAGAATAAAATCGATATTACTATATACAATAAATGCTTCAAGTCCAGCTGCTCCAAAAAATATAGGTATAAAAAAACTATCATTTATTCTGTTTAATGTTCTAGATACCTTACCAAAAGATTCATTTCCTATAATACCCCTATTTATTATAAGTCCCGCAAAAAAAGCCCCTATTATATAACTTATTCCTATTGCGTTAAATATCATTGAAACAAGAAGTCCAAAAATTATTAAAATGGCATAAGAAAAATGGCTGCTTCTAAATTTTACCCATATTACGTTAAGTGATTTTCTAAAGATCCATTTATTCTTATTTATTATATAATCAAATCCAAAATATAAAATTAGAAGGATTGCAAGCGGTAATAATATGTTGCTTAAGCTGCCTGAAGCGTTTGAGAAATAGGATAAAATTATAAATCCAATTATATCCGATATCACAACAGATGATATTATGATTTTACCTATCTCTCGTTTCATTAAGGAATATTTCCCAACCAAGACTGATACTATTGAAATAGATGGTATAGCAGTTGCAAGTGCAATTATGGATGTTTCAGTTACGCCTATGTCTAATATGTGTGTTAATAAGAACAATTCTATACTAAACGGAATAATAAAACTTAATATAGAAAGAAGAGCAGCTTTTTTTAAATGTTTCATTATTATTTCCGTATTCATCTCTATTCCTATAAGAAAAACTATAAAGAATATAGCAATAGAGGTTATGCCTGATATCGCATTATTATAAGATAATAAATTAAGTAAACTTGGTCCTAATATTAGCCCGCTTAGTAATTGACCTGCAATTCCTGGTAAATTTAATTGCTCAAATATTTCACCAGCAATTATGGCTGCTGTGAGTATTATTAGTATGTCCAATATTATGTTATATGTCATATGGCAATCCATATTAAGGTCTATTTAAGTATATATAAAACTTTGTGGAAATGCTATAAATAAAATAAATTTATTTGAATGTGCTCTCTTTTTTTAATAATAAATATTTTTTATGTACTCCACCATAAGAATAATTTCCTAACGTACCATCGCTTTTTATTACTCTGTGGCATGGTATAATTATCGGTAGCGGATTCTTTTTTAATGCTGTGCCTACCGCTCTATTTGCATTCGGTCGTTTTATGGCAAGCGCAAGATCTCTGTAGGTACTTACACTGCCTTTGGGTATTTTTAGTGTTGCCAAAAGTACATCAATTTGAAAGTTGGTAAGATTGTATTTTTTTAGCATACTAAAAATATTTTCAGTATGAATTTTTGTAGTCATAAATATAAAACTCTTAAATTAAATATAATATATATTATATATTTATTAAAATAATAAATTTCAAAGTTACTTAAAATATTATTATATAACTATATATTAGTTAATTGTATATAATATTTGGTAGTATCATGGAGGAAGATAAGAAAGTACACACTCATAATTTTTATAAAATTACGGAAGTGGAGGAGCATTTTACTAATATAATAAAAGAAAATAAAAAATATATCCAGTTACTTGAAGGTGTAGATTTAGGGGCAGGTGGAGGAAGATTTTCAAAAATATTAGGTACGTATGCAAAAACTGTGTACGCTGTTGATATATCAAATGAATCTATAGCTGCAATGAAAATAAATTTAGCAGAACTTAAAAATGTAAAAATAATTAAAATACCTGAGAATAAATTGCCGTTCGATGATTCTAGCATGGATTTTGTGTTCGCAGCAAATTCTTTTCATGATGTTCCAGTTGGGTATGAAAAAGAGATAAATAGGGTTTTGAAGGCTGGCGGCAATTTTATTGATCTTGATTGGAAAAAAGAGAAAACAGAGTTTGGGCCTCCTATTAAAATAAGATTTTCAGAAGAAGATGTAATACAAAAAATGGAAAAACAGAATTTTAAGCTCATTAAAAAAATTGATATAAAAACACATTATATGCTTATTTTTTCTAAAATATGAAACTTCAATCTTAAGACAGATTTATAAAATTCGATTCCACAATCTTTATTATTCATGGGCATTTAAAATGTTCAATGTTATTTATAATTTTATTTTTATATCTATGTAGCTAGCTGTTAAAATCAATCAGATTTGTAATATGTTATATATGTTCTCAATTAAGCCAAAAAATGTAAAGATATGTAACCTTTAAAATTGTTTATATCTAAAACATGAAGTTATATGGTCATTTACCATTCCCGTTGCCTGCATGTGCGAATAACATATAGTACTCCCTACGAATTTAAAGCCGCGTTTTAATAGATCTTTACTCATTCTATCTGATTCATTAGTATGAGATGGTACTTGTGTCATGCTGCTCCATTTATTTTTTATTGGATTATTATTAACGAATTGCCAAATGTAAGAGTTAAAACTGCCAAATTCTTCTTGCACTTTTATGAACGCCATTGCATTAATTACTACTGAATTTATTTTTAGCCGGTTTCGTATTATACCTGGATTTTCTATTAGTGTTTTTATTTTATTATTATCATACTTAGCTATTTTTTTATAATCAAATCCGTCGAATGCTTTTCTATAACTCTCTCTTTTTTTTAGGACTGTTAGCCAGCTAAGGCCCGCTTGTGCGCCTTCAAGAATAAGAAATTCAAATATCTTTTTGTCATCATGTAATGGAACTCCCCATTCTTCATCATGATACTTTATATAGAGTGGGTCTGAGATTGACCACGGACATCTTTTTTTCTCTTCTTTCATAAAACCATTTAGAATAGATTTAATTTTATTACTATCTAATACGAATAATAAATATTATAAGCGTTTAGTGAGACTTGTCATATAATTAAAAAAGTGAAAATATGTTACAAACCACTCCATTTCTCTTATTCGATGGTGACTGCGCCGAAGCGATGACATTTTATCACAAATGCTTTGGAGGAGAACTAACGTTGACAAAACTTGCGGACACACCTATGAAAAGCATGTTCCCTCAAGAAAAGCATAATAGGATCATTAATGCACACATAAAAAATGGGGCGATCGATATATCTGCCACTGATTGGATGGCAGCTCCGCAATATGAACCTATATTAGGAGAAATGTATGCTGTATTTGTTACAGGTAGCTATGATGAAGTGAAGACAGTATTTGACCGGCTTGCAGTTGGGGCAGAAAAGGATAGGTTTCAAGAACTGCATCAGATGCCGTTTGGCATGTATGGGCAGATGTATGATAAATTCCACAGACACTGGATATTCGTGGTCCCCAAAAATAATAACAAGGTTGACTCTGCACAAAAATGAAGAAAGAAGCGCATCGCCCAATGCAGGCCGTAGGATTTAATTATGACGCCTTAAGGATATTGTTTAATATTGAAGGATATTACTTTATAATCATTCGGATTTTGTAACCGTTCCTTAATATTTTTTTTTCTTCGTAAATTGCATTTCTATATTTTGTATCTACTTTTGTAAGTTTTGATAACTTTCCATTCTCAATAAAGATAGGGTCTATATATCTTACCTTTTCTCTGATGTGTATGTTTCCATTACCATCAAAAGCAAAATTTAATTTGCCACCAACTTTTCTTAAATTCTCCAAAATTTGTTTATCTTTTGAGGCTTTCAGATACTTTATTATCGACTTTTCTGATTCAATATAAAATTGTTTTATATTAACAATATCCCTTTCTAAGCCAAGCTTTATTGCATTTGAAAGAAAGTACGCTCTTAAGCCCGTTTCTGCATTACCCCAATCGCTTTTTGTTCCATTTAGATATCCTTCTGCAAGATTTTTTGCAGCTTGTCTTGATTTAAATATTATGCGATTATCCTTTACAATCAAATTATCTACACAAATATCAGTATCCATATTTTTGTAAAACATATAGCGTAATCCATAATCAATTCTGTCTGCGCACAATTCAGGTATTGGTCTTTCTAATAGATTAAATTTCTTGTGTATTTCATAATCTCCCATTGCGTTTACGTCTAAATCATATTTATTCAGTATTTTACCTATTTCAGAATTTTCTAAGAAGTTTCTAAGATTATCACCAGCGTAATTATCATATTTATTAGTATTAAACACAAGATCTATAACATGAGAAAAGGCAGTATGTGATGCATCGTGAAGAAGGCCTGCAATTTGCTCTTCTAAACTGGCATTAAGTTTTCTTAACAGTAACATAACTCCTACGCTATGCTCCCATCTCGAATATCTTTTTCCAGAAGAGGTATTAAACTCCTTTAAACCGCTTTGTGATATATACTTTAATCTGGTAAGGTCTTTACAGCTAAATAGTTCCCTAATTACGGGTTCTGTTATTTCAAAATTACCATAAATATTATCTTTTACATTCATAGTATTACTTCTTTCCCTAAGCTTTTATAACTGTCTCTCTAACCACTAAGTCGCCCGAAGCACAAGATGTGCGTGAGGCACATCTCCGACAAGAAGAATTTTTATACCGTCGAATTTTGCCCTGTTTCGCATATAAGTGTGTATACCAGATATACGTTCATTTAAATGAATTTATAGAGATATAAATTGTTTAAATTCATTTATATTATTTAAATTA
>JAMCZM010000015.1 GCA_023485645.1 Candidatus Martarchaeota archaeon | reverse complement strand
GAGCATATGAAAGAAAATATCAACGCTATAAAAATAAAATTGAGTGCAAACGATATAAAAAAGATAGATGATATTAAACAGAGAAAAAGTAGTATGGTAGGGTTAGGTGAGCATATAATTAAACATACAACATTATGGTCAAAATTAATGTATGAGCATAATTCAAAAAAGGTAAAATCGATATGAGATGTGTTAATGGAATATAAATACGCAAATGTCACTGATGCATTAAAAAAATTAAACACAAATCCTAAATTAGGCCTTACAAAAAATGATATAGAGAAAAGAAGAATAACGTATGGATTTAATGAGATTAATGATAAAAAAGTAAATCCCTTAAAAAAACTTGCAGAAAGATTTTACGGTCCAATACCATTCATGCTTGAAATAGTCATAATCATAACATATCTAATAGGGCACTATACTGATACATATACGGTATTTGCTTTACTCATTTTTAATGGCGTCATAGGTTTTTTTGAGGAAAATAAAGCTGATAATTCGATAGAACTGTTAAAAAAGAAGCTTAATATAAAGGCGCGCGCGTTGCGCTCTAAAAATTGGTCCATTATAGATGCGCGTGAGCTTTTACCTGGAGATATAATTCGTGTACGTATGGGAGATGTTGTTCCGGCAGATTGCATGGTTATAAAAGCGGATACGCTTGAAGCGGATCAGTCTACCCTTACAGGTGAATCATATCCTGTAAAGAAGAATACTTCAGATATGGTATTTTCTGGTTCAAGAATAGTTAGGGGAGAGTCACTGCTAGTTGTATTATCTATTGGTTATAATACAAGCTATGGGAAAACAGCAAAGCTTGTTGAAATGGCAAGCCCAAGGCAGCATCTGCAAAATCTTATAGTAAATATAACAAAACACCTTATACTACTCGATATGATAATCATAATGTTTTTAGGCATAATAGCAACAGAGGTGTTTGGCTATAATATAATTCAGTTATTGCCATTTCTTCTCGTAATATTAATAGCCTCAGTACCTGTTGCTCTTCCAGCTGCTTTCACTACAACAATGGCATTGGGAACAGAAAAATTATCAAAGAAATCCATACTTGTAACGAAGCTAGAAGCAATAGAGAGTGCTGCGACAATGAATGTATTATGTTTTGATAAAACGGGCACAATTACGGAAAATAAACTAAGCATAAAAGAAATATTTACATTAGAGAAAATAAGTGAAGAGGAATTGCTTCAGACCGCTTCTATATGTTCAAGGGTTTCGGATAATGATCCTATAGATAATGCGATATTAAATTATTCAGAAAATCAATCAATATCAATAGACAAATATAAGCTTATTAAATTTGTGCCATTTGAGCCTGCCACAAAAATGTCCAGTGCAACATTTTCATATAATGGCAGGATTTTTGAAGCCTCAAAGGGCGCGTTATCTGCGATAACAAAAAAATATAAGATAGAAAAGAGCACGAATAATTTATTAATTAAGAAAACAACAGAGTTTTCAAAAAGAAACTTGCGCACATTAGTTGTCGTAAAACTGGAGGGTAACAAATTAAGTGTACTTGGAATAATTGCAATGTACGACTCCCCTAGACCTGAAGCAAAATCATTGATAAATGAATTACGCTTGCTTGGTATACAGATAAAGATATTAACGGGTGATAATTCGCATATAGCAAAACAAATAGCAGAAGAGGTAGGCGTAAACGGCGCTGTGGTTGATGCACGCGAATTAAGAAAAAAAGATCAAAATGAAATCCAGTCAATAATTAAGAATTCGAATATATTTGCGGAAATATATCCTGAGGATAAATTTACCATAGTAAAATCATTACAAGCGTTGGGTTATAGGGTAGGTATGACTGGGGATGGTGTAAATGATGCACCTGCCTTAAAACAAGCTGAGGTTGGTATAGCTGTAGAAAATGCCACAGATATAGCAAAAAGCGTATCAGAACTTATATTGGAAAAGAATGGCATATCTGTAATAGTGGATGCAATAAAAGAAAGTAGAAAAATATTTGAAAAAATGAAAACATATGCTGTGATTAAAGTTACACGTGTAATACAAATACTATTTTACATATCAATCGCTTTTGTAGCATTGCAATTTTTACCAATACTACCATTCGAATTAATACTTTTGATATTCACAAATGATATAATAAACATAAGCGTTTCAACAGATAATACTAGTTTTTCAGATTATCCTGATAAATGGGATACTCAATCTATATTTAAGACCTCAATATTATTCGGCATCGGCATGCTTGCGATATCACTTATATTTATACCAATAGGTCTAATATTCACATCAACACACGGGCAATTTGAAACGTTTTCGTTTCTTATGATAAGTATTACTGATACAATACTGTTATATTTAGTAAGAGGTCGGTTCAAATTATTTGGCAATATGCCATCACCATTGCTCTTAATGGCATCCATTGCAAGCATGTTTTTTTCTATAATACTCTCATTTTATGGAATAATAGTAAGTAGCATAAACATTTATGCGATAGGCGCTATACTATTTGGTTCAATTGTGATGCTATTGCTATTTGATGTAATAAAGACAAAGGCATTCAAATATATTATTTCCTCATTTTAAGGTATAATATAAACGCTATGCCTATTATGAGCACTATTGCTATTATGGCAAAATCTGCATAGGTATTATTTGATTGTTTGTTATATTTAGATACATTGTAGCCGCTTCCATTACTGCTTGGCACTGTAGTGTAATTAGTAGGTATGGTGGAGAAGCCTGATATTATTGTGCTGCTATTTATTACTTGTGCGATTGACTTATTTGTCTGGTTTGTAAAGGCTGGGATAGTTGTTGTTATTATCGTTGTGGGTATTGTAGGTATGGTTGTATTATAATTAGCATTAGATATTGGAAATAAAACATGTATTAATGGCGTAGAAAATTGTACATTAAAAATATTGCTATTATTTGTACTCCAATTATCCTGGTTGTTGTAACCTCCTCCATAATAAGAATTATTATTATACCATCCACCGCCAAGATATGTCCAACTGGTGTTGTTTTTTCCATTAATTACTGTCGTTACTAATCGTGCAGTGGTATTGGTTGAAGTGATAAATGATATAGAGGGATTAATCTGCCCGTTAACTGCGATTCCAAAAGCACCATCGGGATTTGGATAGTTGGTTTTCGGCCCGTTTAAGTATTTTGTTTTAAACCAGAATAATGAGACATTGTAATTTGCATATCTATATCCATTTATATCTACATAAGTGCCTTGAGGTATATTTAGATTAACTATGCCCCCAACAGAAAGCGTAGCGCCATTATTTGCGTTTATATTAAGTGTTTGATTGTCCATGACTATAAATTCGCTTAAGTTCTGGTTTTCAGATATGGTTGTTGTATTTGTAATATTCATTGGTAATAGTGCCATATATACTTGTAATGTGTTAATTGATGGATCGCTTCCAGTTGCTGATATGCTTGCTGTATACGCACCAGGTTTTACATTTTTTAATGCGGATATATACATTTTTCCATAAAAAGGTGGTTGCCCGCTATCATTGCTAAATGATATATTTATACCATCCGCAGCAAGCGCACCAGCATTATTTACGTTTAAATATGTTAAAAAACCCGTTCCAGAACTAAGATTTACTGTATAGTTTATTACTGAAGTTCTACCAGAAAATAAAGGAACAGCTTGTGTGGACACATTAATTACAGAATATCCACTATTATTTGCGAAACTACTGGACAATAAAAATAAAATAGAGAGTGCAATAATACTAAAGTACCTAACATATTGCATTAAATTAACCTCTGCTCAAACCGACTATCCCACAGAATAATGCCATAAAAAATCCTACAAAGAAGCCTCCAGCAGCATTTGTAAGGCTAAGAACTGCAAAGAATAAAATAAGAGTGCTCCAAAAAGATCTATTTCTATTAGTGTAATGCAATGCTACTGAACTTATTATTACTATTATTCCAGTGAGTATGCCAAATAATCCTATAGGTAAAAATAATCCTATATTAGAGGTATTAAAAGTATAATGGGCTATACCAAATGTGCCTGATGTTAATGACAATATATTGCCGCCATATAATACAACAGCAATTCCTGCAAGAACTATAAGTATGCCGCCGACAACGCCAAATACCGTACCAATATGTGCGTTTTCCTCCTTTTTCGCAGCGGGTTTTTTAGTCATACTTCTAGCCATAACATCACATTAACCTTCTAACAGTAAAGATTTTTATAGAGTTGCGTTATTTGCAAAAAAGGAAACATGCTTCAATTTCGGTTAACAAAGCGTTATAAATATTTTAACTAATTATAAGCTGTCTATTTTTGGTGCTTATAGTGGATCATAAAAATATCATATTAGGAATAATTATCATCGGAATATTGATGGTGTCAATAGACTCAACCATAGTGCTTTTGGCATTTCCTGATATGATTGTTGCGTTGCATTCAAGTATATCTGTAATGATATGGGTCATAATTGTATACTTGTTAGTAAGCGCGGTAACAGCTACACAATTTGGAAAGATTGGGGACATATATGGTAGAAGCAAGGTGTTTAATCTTGGTTTTGGCGTATTTACAATAGCGTCTGTACTATGCGGATTTGCACCTACTGACATAACGCTTATATTATTCAGAGTCGTGCAGGCTATTGGCGGTGCAATGATGCAGTCAAATAGTGGTGCCATAATAGCAGATCTTTTTGAGAGGCATAATATAGGAAAAGCTTATGGATTTACGGGTCTTGGTTGGAATATAGGGTCTATACTAGGGATTATACTAGGTGGCATAATAACAACATTTTTTGGATACAGATACATATTTTTTATAAATGCACCAATTGGCATATTGGCTGTGATACTAGGTGTCAAATATATTAAGGATAATGTAAGACATAAACAGAATCTTGATATTATAGGGATGGTTCTCTTTGGGCTTGGTATAGCAATAGCGGCATTTGGGGCACTTGAGGTAGCAGCAATAGGACCAAGCATTTTAAATATAGGAGCATTTTTTGTTGGAATTATAATACTGATATCATTCTTTTATGTGGACAGTAAGAAAGAGAGTCCGGCTATAGATATGCAATCTTTAAAGAATAAAATATTTAGAAATTCTGTATTCGCATTATTCATGCAGGGTATGGGATATATAGGCGCAGTATTTTTAGTTATTATGTACTTGCAGGGTGTTAGAGGAATGTCTGCGTTAAATGCTTCTTTGCTTTTAATACCAGGATATGTTGTCGGCGGCATACTCGCTCCATTCATGGGAAGATATTCTGATAAATATGGCGCAAGGGTAATTGCGACTATAGGTATACTTATGATGATTGTAGGGCTATTTACGTATTATTCGCTGCAGATAGATTCGTCAGTTTATTTAGTAATTATAGGTACGATATTTTCAGGTATAGGTAGCGCAATGTTCTTTCCGGCAAATAGTAGCGCCGCAATGACAAATGCTGACAGCAATTCACGCGGAAGTGCATTTGGCTTATTAAGGCTGATGAGTAGTGTGGGATTTATACTTAGTTTTGTGATAATATTTCTTATAATGTCAGCTGTTATACCAAGGAGTCTTGCGTTTGAAATTTTTGTTGGCACATCAAAAATAACAACAGCTGCGGCTGGGGCGTTTGTATCAAGCATGCATGTTGCAATATTGGGATTGGTGGTAATATTAGTAATTGCAGGATTATTATCATTGACAAGAGGTAAAGAAAATAGAAGTAAAGCACAGTAGAATAAGTTTTGATTTGTAATTAAAAATCAGAAAACATATTAAATATTGCGCATACAATACTATAATACAATTCATATAAAGCTATTCTGTAATTTTGCGTTAGAAGAATGCTTTTTTTATGTGATTTAAATGGGATACTACAAAGAAATGAAAAATACTATAAAGAATGAATATAAGTTAAGAAATGATGTGTATAAGCAGAGAATTGTTAAATGGCGAACCGAGCCTACCATATCAAAAACAGCAAAGCCTACTAACATAGCAAGAGCAAGGGAACTTGGTTATAAAGCAAAGCCTGGAATTCTAGTTGCTCGTGTAAAAATAATAGGAAGAAAGAAAAAAAGAAAGCATTTCGATGGGGGTAGAAAACCTTCAAAGAGTGGAAGATTTTATTCAAGAGCAAAATCACTCAGGGCGATAGCGGAGGAGCGCGCAGCAAGAAAATTTAGCAACTGTG
>JAMCZM010000005.1 GCA_023485645.1 Candidatus Martarchaeota archaeon | reverse complement strand
GTAGATTTGATTCATCATCTTCAGGAATACATAAAGCTCCGTCTTTGGCCTTTAAAATCAGGTGGGCATATTCGTGAAATAAGGTAAATAGCCTAGGGTAGATATCATCCTTTGAACTGACTGCTATTATGAAGGGATTTTTATCCTTTATAGAAAACCCGCGACAATTCTCGATAGGCATTGGCCGCTGCAATACAAGAACGCCGTTCTGTTCTAATACCTTTATACATTTCTTAAGAACTTCTCTTGCTCCAGTTTCTCCAGACCCTTTTAGTTCAATTCCAAGCAGCTCACGCTCCTTTTCAGCTACAGGTTCAGAATCTGTGCTTAGTTCATACTTATCTATGCTTATTCTGTGAGCCTCAAAAGAGCCACCTAGCTCGTTATATAACGCCTGTATATCTCTTGCTTTTCGTATAGCTAGTAGTGTTTTATGGCTTAAAGAATTGCCAGCAGACCTATAGTCTTTTGGTTTAGGCAAGGTCTTAGGTGCTTCCTCTAACAAAAGCACAGCTAGATTGTACTTTGTTGCTTCGGATATTTTCTTAAGCTTTGATAGTGTAGGCTTCTTGCTTCCTGTAAGCCAGTTCTCTACATCATCTTTACTAACATCTATCTTTTTTGCAAATGCGCTTGCGTCGTAACCCGAAGAAGACATAACGTACTTTAGGACATCAGAATTAATTGCAACCTCTTCACTCAAACACTCACCAAGAACGCTAATATAATGATGAATTCATAGTTTTATATGGTTTTGCATGGTTCAAAGATTAGTATATGAAAAGTATAGTATATTAAAAATGAATGAAGAAAGCTATAAACAAACAACTATTATAATAAAAGATATGCTAGCTTTATGATGCAAGTGTGAAATCATGACAAATAAAGAGGAACTAAAAATTAAACTTAAAGAACTCATAGATGAGTATAATCAATATGATGAAGATTTCAAGAAAAACATGAGTGAAGATGATACACGAGCTAAATTTATCGATCCACTATTAAAGATAGTATTGGGATGGGAAGAGCGGGATATTGATAGACAAAAATCTATAGAAGCACTAACTCCAGAAGGTCATATGAAAAGGGCTGATACTTGAAGAAAAGGCCGAACTTTTCATTGTGAACGTTTCTTAGAAAACGCTGTAGCTCAAGTTCTGTGAAGCCTTTATTTATTGTGCCGTATCTAGGCTCTCTTCTTCTTTTAAAGCGTTTTTCATGCGCTCTTGTAACTATTGTTCTGAGTTGTTCAGGTTTGTTTTTTGAAATTGTGTTGCTAAGCTCAGTTGTATATTTTAAGAAATCCTGAAAATCCAACCCCGAACCCGCCTTTTCACTGCTTCCAGAATCGGACCCGAAATGTGAATTTGAACCCCTGTTTTGTCGGCGATTTTTGTAAACGGGCCCGGGGGGATTTGAACCCCCGACTTACAGGTTAAAAGCCTGCCACTCTAGCCAGCCTGAGTTACGAGCCCTCTCATTAATAACTATATATTTAACCAACATGCTTATTATTATTTTCTATAATATTAGACCTATTTTCATATATTAATTAATAAACTAATTAAAGTTATCATTAGAAATATAGTTTATGAAAGTAAACATATCTAATTCAATAGATATTGAATTACAGCAGATTATGACAGGGCGCTCATGTATAATTGGTCAAAGTGGATCTGGCAAATCATTCTTAATGGGAGTAATTGCAGAAGAGCTATGCAAGGCAAAAATGCCATTTGTGATCATTGATACAGAGGGAGAGTATTTTAATATAAAGAGTATTTTTAATGCAATATGGGTATCAGAAAATGAAAACGCCGATTTAAAATTAGACTCTGATTATGGCAGAATTATAAAAAATTCCATAGAATCACATACACCAATAATACTAGACGTATCAGAATCATATGATAGAGTAGGAATCGTTTATTCATTTCTTGAAAAATTGTATAAAATAGAGGACGAAATTAAAGAACCTTTTCTTGTTATGATAGAGGAGGCTGATAAATTTATACCACAAGTAGTTAAAAAAGAGCTAAACCCAATAGAGGAGATAAGCGTGCGTGGTAGAAAAAGGGGTATTGGCCTTATAATTGCAACACAAAGACCGGCAAATATAAGCAAAAACGTACTTTCCCAATGTGGCTATGGATTTATAGGTAAATTAACGCTCGAAAATGACCTTTCCGCAATAAGCATATTATTTGATGATAAAAATATTATGAAGGATATACCAAAACTAGGATCTGGAGAATTTATGATGTTTGGAAGCGGAAGTAATATAATATTCAAAGTTAAGCGTAGACTTTTAAACGCTATTGGCACTACCCCATTAGTTAAGGAATTAAATAATGAAATTGATATGAAGAGTATAATAGATAACATACGCAATGGGGGTAAAAACGAGCCTAATAATAAAATAACGAAAAATGATAATGTTTTTAATGTAGTAACCTCTGAATTCACAGAGGAGGATGCGATGGAATATGCACGATCGCATTCTAGTATATTCGGCATTAATTTACGCAGAACGGATATTGAAAACCCTATTTCTATTTACATGCCGCTATTAGAACTGAGAATACTTACACCTAAAGGCAGAAAATCTGATTTTGAGATACATTATATGATGATAAACAATTCGATGAGATTTCTTAATAGCAAAAAAATGACACTTGAAGGGATACCAAATACAGACATAGAATTAACGAAGAATGAGACACGTATATTAGAGGTTGTTGCAAAATCAAAGAGCATGGATATCGAAAATATATGCAGAGTTACTGGTATAAGTAAATTAATTGTTGCGAAGTTATTAGCAAGACTTGTATCAAACAATTTAATCGTAGAAGTTGATGGACAATTTAGTGTGCCTATAAATAAAATAGAAACAGATAAAATACAATTAAACACGGAGACTACCACATTTAAAAAAAGCCAGATATTGGAGAATATAGATACGCCAAGAATATTAAAAAGAGTACAATTATTATTCCCAGGCTCAAAAGTAAATGTTATGGGTGTAAAATATCTAAAATTTTATTTAGTTAAAATAAGATATGGCAGCACTATAAGAATTATGCTTTTAGACAGCTGCAAAATGAAGGATTTTAGCAAAATGATTGATGTATCTGAATTAATATAATCGATTGGTAATATGCAAAAAAATAATATTAAAAAAACATGCGCTTTCTGCAAAATTATAAGCAAGGAGGAAGATGCACATATAGTTTACGAGGATAATATTAGCATCGCATTTCTTGATATACGTCCAATATTTTACGGACATACGCTTATTATACCAAAAAAACATATCGAAACAATATATGATTTAAGTAATGGCATTTCAAAAAAATTTATATCAAATATTAAATATATAGGAAAGGCCATAGAGATTGCTACAAAATCTGAAGGCACACTTATTATAGTCAACAATGTTGTCAGCCAAAGCGTGCCTCACCTGCACATCCACATAATTCCAAGAAAATTCGGGGATGGGCTTAGAGGATTTATGTGGCCAAGAAAATTATATGAAAGCGAAGAGCATATTTTACTTGTCCTAGAAAATATAAAAAAAGAATTAGAAAAAATCAATCCTTATTCATGAATATATTCTTCACCAGGATTTAATATAACCACATTCGTTATACCCTTACACATTTCCAAAAATTTTGATGGGTCTTGCGCTATCTGTTCAAATGTATTATAGTGCATTGGTATTGTGACCTTTGGGGATATCATTTTTACCGCCTCTACTGCTTCATTTGGACCCATTGTAAAAAACCCGCCTATAGGCAAAAGCGCAATATCTGGGGCATACAATTTATTCACGAGCTCCATATCCTTAAATAATGCGGTATCACCTGCATGGTATATCGTAATATTATCAGCACGTAAAATTATTCCAGATTCATTACCACTATGTATTGCGTTTGTAAGCGCTACATCAATATTACCAAGATTACGCATGCTTCCCTTATTCATACCAATAATATTCGAGACACCAGACTGCTGGGCAATTACGGCAGTATCATACATTGCTACAAACTTACTATTATTCTGCTTTGCTATATTAAAGGAGTCACCTACATGATCCTGATGATTATGCGTAACCATCACATAATCTATACCTGTAAGATCCTCAGGTTTCATAGCTGCAGCAGGATTTCCGTTAAGAAATGGGTCTATAACAACTTTGGCGTTCTTGAATTCTATAAGCCATGCTGCATGACCAAGCCATTTTAATTTTACCATATTTATCTATTTTATTTAAAATTAAATTTATTTATAATCTCTTAAAAAATATTGTGCATGTGGTAAAAATTAATTTCTTTTAATATAGCATTTTTAAATCTTAGCAGCGTTCTGATATTGATAATATGAAAAAGACGCAACTTAACGACGACTTTGACTGGGAACTTCACCCAGAACTTGAATCGCTCATAAATAAAATAATAAGTACATTTCTTTTAAAAAATAAGTTTGCTGCGGAGTTTTCCAAAAGATTATATAACAGTACATCGACTAAATTTATTGATTGGATAGATCACATAGTAATACCTGACAGATACATAAAAAGCGATGCCTTAATTAAGGTCGGGCTTTCTGTAAAAAATATTAAAGATAAACTAGATAACACAATAGTATTTGAACATAAAAGGTCATATCTCTTCCCTATTCTTTTGACAAAAGGCAGTCGTTTTGAGATAGCACTTAAACCTGAGAGTATTGATGACTTTATGCAATACATTGCTAAGGGGATAAAAGTATATGGACAGCCGCTATCGGAATATAGATATGCAATAATAAACGATGGAGCATATAGATTATCTGCAGTCGAACGTAGAGGATATGACGGTTTTGTAGTTAAAGACTCTAAGGACATAGAGGCGTATCAGGATGCATTATCTATATTATATTCAAGAAAAAGGCATTTTGAAAATGATAGAAGTGGAATTTTATATACAATAAAACTTGTAGAACATTTAAAACACAATCTTAATACGGCTCGAATATCGGATGCGTTCTTTAGATCCGAGCGGGCTTATTGGCAAAAGAAAAATAGAGCAGGTCAAATGCAAAAAGCGCGGCAGGATTCTATGGGACTTGGTTGGGGTAACCATGATCATCATACCTATAGATCATCGCGTAATAACTTCAAATATATGATAGAATTATTTGAATCTATGGGCTATGAATGTAGAGAGCGCTATTATGCGGGGGACAAAGCAGGGTGGGGAGCACAGATACTTGAACATAAAATATGCAATATTGTAGTCTTTACAGATGTTGATATGAATCCCAAAGAAACTACTATTGATTTTGCGCATGTTGGGTTTACTTTAAATAGTAAAAAATTAGGCACAGTTGGTTTATGGGTAGGTCTGCATGGGGAGAGCGTGCTTCAGGCAGGAATGCATCATTTAGAAGCACGATTTGATTTTGAAAAATTAAAAAGCGATATAGCATCATATGGAGTTGAAATTATGCCTCCGTTCTCCTATTTTGATTTCTTAAAGCAAGCATTTACAGTAGGCGACCATTGGTTGGTAGATAAAAAAAGGCTTAATGTACTCTTAACAAATAATTATATAACTAAAGAGCAGTTTAACCAATTCCTAAATAATGGTGCGATAGGCAGCCATATGGAAAATCTTGAAAGAGGTCAGGGATTTAAAGGTTTTAATAAAAGTTCAATAACAAAAATAATTGTGGCTACAGATCCGCGAAAAAACAGCCATATAGAAACATAGTGTTATCATGACGTATAAAATACTTATAACAGAACCGGAATATTTTGATGATAAAGCCATAACAAAACTCAAAAAAATAGGGCAGATAGATAGAATAAGACTGACTGGGCCCGAGCTTAAATCATGCATACATAAATATGGAGCAATACTTATAAGAGTAGAAACAAAATTAAATTATGATTTGCTTAAGAATGCAAAAAAACTAAAAGTTATAGGAAGTGCAACTACAGGCATAGAACATATAGATATGGAATACGCAGCAAAACATAATATTAAGGTCTTCAATTTGCATGGCACACATACAATTGCAACAGCAGAACACACTATGTGTTTGATGCTGTCTTTATCTAGAAACCTCCCATGGGCTTTTGATTCGCTTAAAAATGGAATTTGGGAACGTCATAAATTTATAGGAAATAATTTATATAAAAAGCAACTAGGCATAGAACATATAGATATGGAATACA
>JAMCZM010000025.1:344-6265 GCA_023485645.1 Candidatus Martarchaeota archaeon | reverse complement strand
ATTATATCTAATATTGCAATCACCCCACGTATTTATTTTAATAAACGCCTAATTAACAAAGACATTATTGGCTATTGCCAAGATATAAACATAGTGACTTCAAGAAAATCACTAACGCATTTATCTTATTTATTATTACATGAGACCGTACATATAATTCAGAATACTATGGAAAATGAAACGGATATACTAATGAATGATGTTATAAATAATAGAACATTATGCACTATTATTATGGAAGAAGCAATGGCTAGCTTTATTAGCGCATTTCTAAATAAAATTTCTAGAGAAAATATGATATACTACATATCTGAGTACCTTCCTTTAAAAAATTATAATGATAACGATATCAAAAAAATACGTTATATTGGATATATAATAGGGATAATGGCAAGTAGATATGCGATAGCGCGAAATAATGACAATCAGATAATATCAGAGATAAATTTATTGTTCAATATGCTTCCAAAATCAGAATTTGACGTAATACTTGAAAATCTTATCAAAATGACAAAATACAATAAAAGTGATCTAATTAAAGGCAAAGAATTCTTCAAAATTATTTGGTATGTAAATAGATTAAGGCACGATTCCGTACATAGTATTGTAATAAATTAACAATTATTCTCTACGTAAAAATGGAGTATTAAATTTATCCATTACTGATAAATCTTTATGCATTATAAGTACAATTCCCCTACTTTTTATTATTACATTATTTGTTAATTTATCCCCTATATTTAAGGATAACAAGTTATAAGATTTTTCAATACATTCGGCATCCCAGCCTATTATTCTACCATAACTTCTTAACAAAATCCTTCGCATCTGCCAAATAGATAAATGCGTTTCAAGAAAAGAGAGCACGGCTTTTGCATTTTCATAATCTACATTAAGTATGGATCCATTTTCAGATAAAATAACCTTTTGGGAGCATTTTTGCCCGAAATATTCATACAAATTTTTTATGTTTTCACTTAAATTAATCGGATTATAACTTAAAATTTTTGTAGAGGAATTAATAACTAAATCTTTCAACAATCGAGCATCTAGTTGTTCAGAAATAATATTACAAATTGCAATAGAATTTGCAACATCATGGGAAAAAGATGAAAATAGGTGTTTATCAATCAAATATTCTGAAAATTCCCAGCCGAATTTTTTAAAATAGAACTGATACATTTCAGTACTGCGTATTTTTTGTGTATCTATACCCTCAGGAAACCTAAGTTTATACATTTCAAGTACCTAATTAAAAAATTTTATTTTATTGTGCGCTTTATATTTACCCATTATCTTTCTGCTTTTACTTTTAATATAATTCCTCCGCATCTGCACCTTTACGTGCCTAACGGTTCTTTGTATTAATTTTCTATGCCCAAACCATTTATGGCTAAATTTAACCGTATCAATAACTCCAGATATAGGAGTATAACTAATAACAACTCCGGTTAGATCTCGTACGAACGCCTTGTGCTCAGAACTTAACCGCATTCTACTTGTATCTAACCCCATTAACTGACCCCAATTTTTTAAGTCAGGTAACCTTTGAAGGTAAGATTTAAAAAGAATGTGCTATAAAAATTTAGCGGCACTATACCTGTTATTATATGGTAATATTTAATTAATCATTTCAATAACCTCATCAGTGCTGCGTATTAACCCTATTCTGGGGAAAATAAATTTTTGAGTAGTATCATGCTCCTCTTTTGAGGATGCAGTCATTGCATCTATTGCAAATATTTGATTATAGCCATGTTGATACGCCTCCCTTGCAGTAGTCTCTACCCCGATATTTGTTGAAATACCGCATAAAACTATAGTGGTTATATTGCGTCTTCTAAGTTGTAAATCAAGTTCTGTACCATAAAAAGCACCCCACTGCCTCTTTGTTATTACTATATCCTTATCTAATTTCTTTATTTGTTCTATAAAATCAGACCAATCCTTTGGCCTCTCACCCATGTTCCAAGATGAGGCAGAATCAACAATAGGTTTCAACATATCCTGTCCATCATGTGAATTCACATGAACAAGTACGACTGTAGAATTAATACTTCTAAATTTATCTATTAATTTTACGACATTTTCTATTACCTGTTTTGAATTATGAGGCTCAAATGGTCTTTGCATTGCAGCAATGCCTTTTTGCATATCTATAACTACAAGCGCTGTTTTTTTTGGATCTATATTTATTGCGTTCATATAATCATATAACATTCATAACAAAAAAATAATAATGTTTGACTTTTAATAAAATGGATAAATAATGGACTCGTGAAGAATCTAGTCACTAGTCTCCAATTTGCTGATAATACATCTTAAACCTTTATCATTTAGAATTAATTTAATTTTATTATAGAGCATCTTGAGAAAAAAGACAAGAACGCAATGCCTACTAAGAGTATAACTTAAATACATAATTTAGACACTCAAATTTCAGAATTATGATAAGCAATAATACTGAACTATAAAATTTATAGAAATTGTTCTCGCACCAGAAGTTGAACAGAAGTACAAAAACTTAATAGCTAATATCGCAATACAAAAATGTAATGGGAAAGCTTACTATGATAAATATAGAATAAAAAGAACAACTAATAACAAAATATAATGGCTAGTCTTTAGGCTCTTACTAGATATATGATATCAGTTTTTGCATACTTCCGGTCTCCAGCGTGGTAAATTCATATTAGACCACTCTATCATCCCCCCAGTTATGTTAAACGCTTCTACTCCATTTTCATTTAGGGATTTAGCAAATGCATATGAAAGACTTCCAAAATTGCATACGACGTATGTCTTTTTTCCTTTCAAAGAATTTATTAGCTCAGTAGTTGGCGTAATAAAATTAAAGTTTATTGATCCGGGGATATGAAAATGCCAAAATTCAACAGGCAGCCTTATATCAATTATTATTACGTTTTTTGCTGGAACCACATCTTTACCCTGCCTTAAGTGTTCCCAGACTTCATCTTCCGAATTCATAAATATCTGGCGAAATGCCGCCCTTGGTGATATCATAATTTTAAGTTCGTCTTTATACAACTTAGGACTAATTTTTTGTTTCTTATAAAGTAAAAGATTCTCGTTTTCAATATTGGGAAAAAATCTGTCATCAAGGTACTCAAAATATTCCTTAAGATATGGAAGGGGGCTGTCGCAGCAGACAAATACACATATGACTTTCCCATCATTGTTTCTTAATTGCTCTAGTGTTCCTAACTCTAAATTTCTCTCTAGAAAACTTAAAAGGCCAGCCAATGCAAATCCAGAACTTGGTCCTACAAAGATGCCTGAACGGATAAGATTTATACTATTTTCAAATGAAGCGATAGTCCCAATCTCTACCAAATGATCAACATAATCTTTCCATTCAAACGCAATCATTTTTAATAGACTAGCAGTTCTTGGTCCGGGAACAGGATTATTAGGTGTTCTAACAACTCCAACAGTGCATATTTTATTGTTTTCGCGCTTTAAAAATCTGGCAGAACCAACCATTGTTCCAGTTGTACCCAATCCAGCACAGAACACTGTTACGTTACCTTTTGTTTGCTCCCATACCTGTTTACCTGTCAAATTTTCATGAGATCTAGGATTTGAAGGATTATCATATTGAGATGGATTGAAATATCCCAATTTCATTCCCTGCTGTTTAGCCTTATATATTCCGCTCTCCTTGTCTTCTGGATCTGGGCAAATAGGCTCTTCTATAACTTGAACTTGTGTACCAAAAAGCCTGAGCAATTGCAATTTACCTTCTAAGACTTCATGCGACACAATCGCCTTGGTATTTTGAATTCCAAATGCGCTTCCAACGCAGGCAAGAGAAAAAGCCGTATTCCCTGAAGAACTTTCTACTACTAGTGTGTGTACTCCTTTGAGAGTGCCATTTTCAGATGCATCTTTTATCATGTTGTATGCGATAATAGATTTAACATTTCCTAATGGGGTCGAATTCATCAATTTTGCGAATATTCGTATTTTCTTTCCCTTCAAGTTTTCAGGAACTTTTATTTCAACCATAGGAGTATAAGGATGGTTTGAAGGATTGAGGTAATTCTTAATCGCATCTGAACCCTCAAAAACCGTTTGCTGTTCAGTCATTTGTCCACCTGCGAATATTCGAACGATTCATCAATTTGATCAGACAAGTCTCCAAACCGTTCCTTTATTGAATCTTGAGCAACGTATTTTTTGTGAATTTCGTACAACTTCTTAAGTCGCATTTCGCGGTCTGGTTTTATCTTGCTAAAAAATGAGAATAAACTATCTAAAACTATAAGATTTGACTCTTCTAAAGATTCTAAATCAAATTTATCGCCTTTCTGCTCATATTTTCTTAAATAATTTGAATCACTAAAAAAATCTAATATTAACTTATTAGGTATGTTCTCCAAAAGGAAGGTTTTATCTTCCTGGCTTCTAATCTTGTTTCCGATTACTAATATTTGTGTATCTATTCCTGCGCTTTTTGCAAGTTCATAGTATTGTCTGAACACTTCTAATCCTTTCCTGGTTGGTTCTATAACTAATACTAAAAGGTCAAACTGAAAATGAAGGGTATTTGCGAACGCATCTGTTCCAGCAACCATATCCACTACAACATAACAGTCCTTGTCTAAAATATGTGATAATAGATTCTCCAGTATGGCAAGATTATTATGGTAACAACTGGCACCTATCCCGTCTAAATCATAAGTCCCCACTACCATGAATGCCAAATTTTGTTTTCTAAGGCTAAAGTTATTTATAATAGGATCGTTTTCAGATATCCTTATAAAATTTGAGTCACGTGTAGGTGGTGTAGTTTTTCTAAATTGAGAAAGTTCCTTTATCCTATTATTTTTTCCTTTGAGATACTGCTTTATAAATTTAGTGGCTTCTGGAGATGAAAGCTGCTTTTTAAATGGAATTTGTTCATTAAATCCAAGCAATTCTCCCATATGCATATTTATGTCAGCATCTATTGCAAGAACAGGATTTCCTTTCTTAACAAGATAATTTGTGAACAACGCCGCCAACGTTGTCTTGCCGCTACCTCCCTTTCCTACGAATGCAATTCTCATAAGATATGTTATAGCGCTAAACCTTTATTAATGTTAGTAAATAAATTGCAAATAATTATTAACTAAACACTGAAATTGGCTTATAACCTATTAATTATTTGAAATAAGGCAATGATTTTGATGCATTAAATATGCTAAAATTAAAAAAGACCGTCTTGTTAAAAGAGCAAGCCAATACGAAATGGTAGGAAGTGATATCGTATTCAAGCAGAACCTTGATTATATAATGTTTAATATGTTCTAAAGCCTATGATCCACCTTGGAACCGCCTAGCTTGTATTCTGCTTCGCGAAATGAGGTGCTCCTTAAGCTAACAGCCTAGTAATTCGAGGAACCTTTACGCCATTTTAGATATTTGGTGCGTTGTTAAATTGGGCAGAATTCTATTTAATTTCGCTTTCAACTTTGTGCATTCGAACTGCTTGTTTATCATTATATTTTTCAAAATGGGCTCGCGGAGAATCGGACTCCGGATCTTCACCTTGTCAAGGTGACGTCTTACCACTCGACTACGAGCCCACATAATATAAATATAGTAAAATGTACTTTTTATTATTTATATATTTAGCTTCATTCCATCAAATGCTACTAAAGTATTTTTAAACGCCCTTTTCGCATCATCTAACAATACGCTGCCATCTTTATACCTAGCACTTACATGGAATAGCACTAATTTCTTAACGTGTGCATTACTAGCCAATAAACCAACTTCATATGCTGTGGAATGCATTCGTTCTTTTGCCAATTTTATTAAATCATAAGAGTATGTAGATTCATGAATTAAAACATCAGCATTTTTTAATATACTTATTGTAGATTTAAGCGGGCGCGTATTGTTAGATGATGCGA
>JAMCZM010000025.1:0-298 GCA_023485645.1 Candidatus Martarchaeota archaeon | reverse complement strand
TCCCTTTATACCTAATGAATTTGCTTTTTTACTATCAAATCGCAAACGATTATTTGTTTTAAACACATATCCCATTGTTTTTATAGAATGTTTTAGTGGATATGCAGATATAACATAATCCTTCTCTTTTATTACTACACCTTTTTTTATTCCATGTATATTTATTTTATATGGAATTATAGCGTTATCAAATGTTATCAGCTCGTTTATTTTATCTTGATAACCATCTGGTATAAATATATTTATTGGTTTTAACCGGTTATTTAACGCTAAAGTTCTTAGAAGACCAGCTATTCCA
>JAMCZM010000030.1 GCA_023485645.1 Candidatus Martarchaeota archaeon | reverse complement strand
TTTTTTTCATCAGATAACCGCTGGCAAGCCTATATATATAGATGAGAATGTATTATCCTATTCGATAACTGGTCCGATGCATAATAGTGAGAAAGTTAATCCTGGAGTGATACACAAAATTTATGGCAGCATGATTGCAAAAGCAATAGAAATAACACTTAATGCAGATATAAAATTGGAATTGGGGAATGCGTATAGCATACGTTTTAATGGTATGCCGCTTGTTGGTAATGGGCAGCATATAGCGCAGGGTCATTCATTTATGTATCATGGAGTGATAGCGGTTGGACCATGGGATTTTAAAAAAATCTCAAGTTCATTAAGACTATTAGAGTCCGATTCGCATGCCTTGCGTATGCTTCCAAGTATATCTACAATGAATGGCAGTAATGTAAACATAGATCAGTATAAGAAAAGATTGTCAAATAATATAATATCAACCATAAAATCATTCTTTAAAAATTCTAAAAGTGCGTCAATGGCTGATATTGGCATAGAAAATTTATCAAATCTTATTGCCAAAGAAAAATATACCAATAAGAATTGGATACTACGAGACGATATAGCATTGAGGGAGGATTCGCGCTTTTGTTTATTATATGAGGGTTGAATTATTTATATAGCCCTTTAAACTTTTCTGATGCGATAACTCTTTTAGTATTCTACAGTTTTTTATCCATTCATTCACTGTTATATCCATTTTGGATTTAATAAAGTTAAGTAATTCATCTTTTGTGTTAAGTATTGTTGGCGTTGATTCTAGTGTTTCCCTAACATGCTCTCTTACATTCCATACGCCTACGGGCATTAAATAGCCCTCATGTACCTCTCTTAATATAAGAACTGTAGCCTGGCTGTTTAGCATTTTGAGTTTTTCGGTGACGGCAAGCTTTGCCGCATAATAACATCCACCAATCTCAGCATATCCCTTTCTACCGGAATAACTCTCATATGATGAGTATATGGATACATCAACCCCATTTTCGTTCCATATGGTTTTAGGGTACCATGCTTCTGCGGATTCGTACTCCCATTTTCCAGGTATAAAGAATATGAGCCATCTATTATCAAGCGAAACGTGATAGTACGCATATATTGCATCTATACTACTATAACTTTTTACCATTTCTAAGTTATTTTTTGCTATCGTATCATCAACTGCAGTTATGCTCCAGCGCGTAGGTACAAACTTTCTTTTTTTGGATAATCCAAATAATCCTGCTGAAAGCCCTTGCTGTATCTTTGAAACGGGAATGCCTCTCTCATACAATTCTATTATTGAGGTGCTTGCCTTTGCATCTGTATCAAAATAATAACGCTCTATTTTTTTATTGGCCTTTATATTATGCACTAAAAAAGAACGCATCTCGCCAGACGGGCCATATGGCTGTACCTCATCTGAGAGCGCAATTTTTACATAGGGTTTTCTTTTAAATCCTACCTCAGAATCAGCAGGCTTTTCTGCAAGTGCAAGATCGCGTATTTGCTGCTCCATAACACCCTTCTCAACATGCGATACATTAGATAGATATGTTCCACGTACAAGCTTTGAGCGTGAATCAACAATATTATCAATTGAAAAATGCCTCCATCTTTCTGGAGTTGCAAGTATTGATGTATCTCCAAATTCTGGGGGTATCATTGGCCCTATCATAACATTAGGATAATTATATCTACCAATGAATACGTCTGTAGGCGAAGAACCAGAGAGCTCAAGCTTTTCAGTTAACGGCATCATTTTTACTTTATAATAGTATCTAAGCAATGCCGGGTCTTTCATGTGTTTATATACGATGTCAGATCGTTTTACGCGCAGGTTTTTGTCTATCTCATCTAATATGCTACTTCTATTCATTAAAATAAAATGTCAATTCATTATTATAAACATTCTCAAAAATAATAGATTCTTTTTTATTGTTATCTTTACAATTCTAAATGTGTTAAAATGGATGATTACAAAAATAGGCTTAAATTGATTTTTGATAATTCAAATTTAGACTATATTATATTGTCTAATGCTGCTGGGAATAACAGCAATTTTTTATACATGTCCGGATTGAAGAATGGTCTCTTTGAAGGGGCCATATTGCTATTGAGCAAAAACAAAATGGAATTATTAACCTCGATATTGGAATATGAGGAAGCAATATTAGGGAAAAATTCCATAACTGATGTAATAAAAATTTCCAGTAGAGAGGATTATGAGAAACACCTATTTAAAAAGACCAAAAATAAAGTAGTAGCACTGGATTTTGGTTCATTACCTTATAAAAGCTATAAAAATCTTAAAAAATTATTAAAACCAAAGAAAATAATTGACATATCTGGTAAACTTCAAGAAATGCGGTTAATAAAAACTGAGAATGAAATAAAACAAATTAAAAAGGCAGCATCAATAACAAAGCAGGTCTTTAATGTCATAGAGGATGATTTTAAGATTGGGGTTACTGAACTTGATCTTGCGGCAAAGATTGATTATATTATGATGCTAAATGGAGCGCAGGAACCTTCATTTACTAGCATTGTGTCCTTTGGTTCAAATGCGGCGCTGCCACATCATATGCCTTCAAATGCCAAGTTAAATGAGAACAGTTTTGTGTTATTGGACATTGGTTCTAGGTACAATAATTATTGTTCTGATATGACCCGAACGTTTATATTTAGGCCTAATAAAAAATCAAATAAATACAAACGCATGTCTGATATGTATGATGTTGTACTTGAAGCTCAAAAACTGGCGTTTAATTCATTAAAAGAGGGAGTTTTAGGCAGGGTGCCGCATAACATTGCAATGGATTATATAAATAATTACAAAAATGGGATATATAAAGGTAAATTTATACACTCACTAGGGCATTCGATAGGTTTAGATGTGCATGATAACCCGTCTATAGGACTATCACCAAATGTAAATGTTAAAATCAAAAGAAATATGGTATTTAGTGACGAGCCTGGGATATATATAAACGGTTTTGGCGGTGTAAGGCTAGAGGATGACGTATTAATAACAAAGAATGGGGCAAAGTTCTTATAATAAAAATATAATTGATTGTGGTGTTCAATTAAAAAGATTAAAATACTAAATGGCGCTGTTTCAATTTGTAATTTTACACAGAAGTGTTTTTAAATTATTTAATCCTAAACATCAATATCTACGGTTTTATTATGGCCAATAAGGATTTGGACAGTGAGATAAGTATACATAAAATATAAATCATTTAGCAACATAATAGCAATTAAAATATCAATAAACAATAATTTAGCAAGATCCTGAATTAATACATATTCCATGATTACATCCATCATATATTAATCGTATTAAAAATTTAAGACCTTTTAACTCTTCGTTAGAATAAATTTTTACCCTTCCATAATCATCAACTTTTATTTTATTTTTAAACTTTGTTTTGTTGCTCATATTTACACCAAATATAATTTATAATTATTAAATTTCAAATATAAAATTCATTTTTTAATCTTAATTATACCCTGATTTGCATCAATTCTTAATAATATTAAATTAGATAGCATATCATCTTTAGGCAAATCTAAAATCCCGACAAAGTTATTTTTTAAAATAGTTTTAATTCCTAAAGTATCCGGTAAAATAAATTTTAAATTGGTAAGGCCTTCCGTTATTTTAAGCCTCATTTCTGAATTACTACTAGATTTATATTGTAGCGTACCAAAAATATGTCCATTATTCATATCTATTTCTGAAGTTACTGGGGCCATATCTATAAGATTTAACTTTATACCCCCTTCTCTTAATAAAACTTTTAGGGAACTCGGGGAAATTTTTTCAAGAGTAATATTCCCTTCAGTCATAACTATGTTTAGATCTAATATAGGATTAAATTTAATTTTTAACGAACAATTATCCCCAATAATTTTTTGTGTTTTTTTAAAATTTGACAGCGATACAAAACCTTCAGAACTTTGAGTTGTTGCAAGTAAATGTGGTGTTCCTGCTGAGATTTCCAAATCACCTACAGGTAATTGTATATCAATACCATTG
Organism: Candidatus Martarchaeota archaeon; assembly: GCA_023485645.1. Classification (GTDB taxonomy): domain Archaea; phylum Micrarchaeota; class Micrarchaeia; order Micrarchaeales; family Micrarchaeaceae; genus JAJZDT01. The sequence goes on along the minus strand of JAMCZM010000030.1, from coordinate 2,270 downwards.
CTATTTTCCAAATCTCCATCATACAAAATTTTTGTTTTAGTCATTAATTCACCTTAAAACATTTAAATTAATAGTTTTTACAGCGGTTTCATTTTTATCAGGATAATTTTTTGCAGGACATCCTAATTTCTCCATACTCACACTTTTAATGCCTCTAATCCATTTATTAAATTTATCGGAGTTTATTTTTACTTTACTATCTCTTAAAAGTTTTCCAATATTATTATGATCAGAATAAAGTGCGACTGTACATTTATTTATTGAACTATCTGCCCTTATAACTAATGAATTTGGTTTCACAGCATAACAAATATAATTAGGGTTATCTATTAAAGATACTATACTTATTTTACAATCATAAGTTAATTTTGGGCAGTATTGACTTCCCTTCGCACACTGATCTACCATATCCGAACCATCTCCACCTGCATCATATAATATATTTCTCTGTTCCCCATAAAATCCATTTAGAATATAATTAAAAAGATTAATAATATTATATTAATTGGGACGATTAGTGGCACTTGAATATTTGGTCTTATAATTTCGAATGTTTAAATTTCTGTCGTTTTAATATGGTAATATGTTGTTACAAGTGTGTTTTGATATCAGAAATTTTAATATCAAACGAAATAAATTGATAATCTTTTTAATTGCATTTAACTATTGGCTTTATAATATTTTAGTATAAATGGCTCTGTTTCAATTTGTAATTTTACACAGAAGTGTTTTTAAATTATTTAATCCTAAACGTTAATATCTACGGTTTTATTATGGTTGGTAAGGATTTGGGTAACGAAGTAGGTATGCGTGATTTGAAGGGAACTGTGATATACAATCAGAGTGAACAGATAGTTCGAGAATCAATAGTTGACACGTTAAAGCATTGTTTTAAGCTATATGGATTTGCGCCAATAGAAACCTCAATATTGGAATTCTACGATATAGCATCAAGCAAATATGGGGGAGGGTCAGAGATCCTAAAGGAGACCTATAAATTAAAGGATCAGGGGGAAAGAGAGCTGTGTCTTAGGTATGAATTGACATTTAAATTGAGTAAATTACTCGCAATGAATTTAGACACAAGGCTTCCATTTCGTCGTTATGAGATAGGGAAGGTGTTTAGGGATGGCCCGGTTAAGGCAGGTAGGTTAAGGGAGTTCACACAATGCGATGTTGATGTTGTAGGAGTAAAGGGTATAATCGCAGAAGCTGAATTTATGGATCTTTCATTTATGGTATTTGATAAGCTTAAAATAGACTCGACTATACAGATAAACAGCAGGAAGTTGTTATTTGGTATTTTTGAACATGCTAAGATAGGTGAAGGTGATTATGGTAAATGTGCTCTTATACTAGACAAATTAGAGAAATATGGGGGCACAAGTGTAAAAAAAGAGCTTATAGAGAGCGGTATATCAAAAGATTCTGTTGATATAATTTTTGAAACATTAGATCTTATAACAAAAGAGCATGGTAATGATGCAAAGATAAAAAAATTAAAATCAATTCTGAATAACGAACAATCTTTGGCTGGGATTAAAGAACTAGAGGAATTATTTGATCTTGTACGCATGATTGGCATAAAGGGAAATATTCAATACATTCCAACATTGGCCCGTGGTCTAGGTTATTATAATGGTATAATATGGGAGGTATTTGCGAATAACAGTGTTATGAAGAGCAGCATAGCGGCAGGAGGTAGATGGGATAATATGATATCCAAGTTTTTAAATACCACTAAAGATTATCCAGCATGTGGTATGACATTTGGTCTAGATGCAATATATGAGGTATTACGCAGCAAAAATAATTCCAAAGGTATTGGTATACCTAAGGTGCTTATTGTACAAATAGATGCACTTGGGCCAGCATTAAAATTAATAAAGGAGATGCGTAGCAGTGGCGTTAGCTGTGAGCTTTCAGATAAAGGTTCAGTGCCAAAAGCATTTGAATATGCCAATAAATCACAAATAAAATTTACAATGGTTATAGGCAAACGCGAACTCTCAAACAACACTATAACAATAAAGGATATGGACAGCGGAGATCAGCAGGAGATAAAATTAAGCGATTCAATAGAATTTATAAAAAGAAAGATGGGAGATAACTCCCAAAAATGAATGTATGTTTACTATTTATTTTTTCAATGCTCCTGCAGCGCCTGCGACAATGCCTAATATAAACGCAATAACTACGCCTATAAATGGAAGCATTGATCCATTAACCGTTGTGGTTAATATTATCAAAGCAAATGCAGTTACTGTTGT
>JAMCZM010000036.1 GCA_023485645.1 Candidatus Martarchaeota archaeon | reverse complement strand
AAGGCTTCTCTTCAGTGGAGAAGTTATAAGAAATACAAGAAATCACAATTTAGGCGAAAATGCAATAGCGCAACATGACGAAGAGTTCGAGTTCACAAAAATAATGGAATTTAAAAATAAGCTTGTGGAAAATCTAAGGTACGAAAAATACGAAAATGTGTTAAACAAGCTCAAAAATGTAGAGCTGTATGAAGGTATTGCAGGCTTCATATCTGAAAAAGAGGTAGAGATTAGGCATAATAGTAAAAATACAGTTATTTCGGGTAAAAAATTTGTCATTGCAACTGGCGCTAGTTCTTCAATACCGAAACTACAAGGAATAGACAGTATAGATTATTGGACAAACATAGAAGGTCTTGAGCAGGAAAAGGTTCCTGAGTCGCTTATAGTCATTGGCGGTCGCGCACTAGGTTTAGAATTCGCACAGATGTACAACAGATTCGGTACCAAGGTAACCCTTCTACAAAGAAGCCCATCACTCATTCCTGAAGAGGAGCCAGAAATGGCAAAAGCCTTAAAATTATATCTTGAAGAGGACGGTATAGCAATACATACGTCTGTTAATCTCAAAAGCTTTGAAAAAAATGCTAAAAACAATCAGGTCATTGTGAATGCTGAGATTAATGGCAAACAAGTTATTCTTGAGGCATCATCAATCCTTTTTGCTACTGGCAGGACTCCAAACACAAAGTCATTAAATATCGGAAATGCCAAAATTAAACTTGGCACTAAAGGAGAAATAATGACTGATTCAGAAATGAAAACAAATAATCCGAATATATTTGCTGCTGGCGATGTAACTGGGGAGCCAATGCTAGAATCGCTGGCCGCCAGGGAGGGTACATATGCAGCAGAAAATGCGCTTCTAGGCTTTCATAAAAAAATAGATAAGAGTATTGTACCTAAGGCCATATTCACTGATCCCCAGTTTGCAAGTGTGGGTATAACAGAGAGGGAAGTAATTGAAAGGTTCAAAGCTTGCACATGTAGATTGGTAAGATTCACAGATGTACCAAAAGCAATTATAATGGGCAATACAAGAGGCATGATAAAGATGGTTGCACATCCAGAGACTCATGTTATTTTAGGTGTGCAGATACTTTCGCCAATGGCAGCTGAAATTATCAATGAAGCTGTCATGATACTAAAAAATGAGTATAGGGTAGAGGATGTTATAGACACCATACATGTATTTCCAACTATGTCAGAATCTTTAAAGATAGTAGCTCAATCTTTCTTTAGAAATATCAAGGACACAAGTTGCTGTATATAGTTCAGTATGTCTGAAGGGAGTTATTTTTCCTGAATAGCCTTCGACAAACGCTTTAAAGGCGTTATATTATCCGTAAATTTGAAATCTATGTTCCTATATAGCTCATCTTTGCCTTTCGCTATAATTATGTATATTATATAACCCTTAATAAAATGGGCCTGGAGAGATTTGAACTCTCGACATCTGGCTTATAAGACCAGCGCTCTAACCAGGCTGAGCTACAAGCCCACTTCGCATTAAGATTTTAGCGAAAAGAGATTTATTAGTTACTATCTTGGGAATGTATAATTATTCACCACATAGCTTGGCTTTGTTGTTGGTGTTGGCAGAGTTCCTGTAAAGTTATTCAATGAGAATATTCTTATTGGGTATGTGCCATTTACAAAATTTATACCTGTGGCATTAGACGGATATACTTGCGTAAATCCATTTAAGTTGCCAAGGAAAAATCCTTTGTAGAAATTTGAATCGTAGAAACCTGAAGGCGCATTTGTTATGGTATTATTTGGACCATTTGGTGTATATATCACAAGATACTCTAAGTAAATACTTCCAGCCTGGCCAACACTTGTCTCACCCATAGGCGATAGCGTTTCGAGCTGAACCATTGCATTCATCTTGGTTCCATTATTTGTGTATAAGGGCACGTCGCCATTTATTGTCGGATTTGTTCCAACACATACACTCTGATTTTCTACAGTATCACCAACTACAAGATACCCCTTTGCATACTGCACGGTACTATTTGATATTGAACAATAATCGCTAATAGAGGGACTACTTACAGTCGGAGCAAGCACTGATAATGGAATTAATACAAGTTCAGGATCATGCGTAAGCTCACATTGTGATTGACCTAATAGATATGGAACTGGAGGAGTCTGTTGCTGCCCTTGTGCTATTGCAAACGCCTTCGATGTTGCATTGACATTGATACATGCAAGGAAATCTAATGCACCCCATTTTTGTATAAGTGCTTCATCAAATACCACGTATTTTGTCTGGTTTGTATTCATGAAATTAGCAAGGTTTTTTGATGAGTAATTATCATTCTTTCCGAGTACATAATTTGCCGCTGTTGTAAAATCCTGCTTATCTACAGAGTTATCTCCACGTATTACAGCAGGGCTCTGACCAAACCAATTTATCCAATCGCCATAATCCCACCATGAGAGTATTCTTGGACCATTTGGACCTACATTTTGGCGCATCCAACTTGCTGCATTTATCCAGTATTGAGGCACTATATTACAATATAAGTCATAACCTACAGCATTATTCTGGTTTGATATTGTAGTGCATGCAGTAGATGGATTTGCTGAATATGTAGATGCAGCGCTAAATGAATCTACTATAGAGCCCATCTCTCCATTAACAGGGCCCTTTATTGCATATAAGATTATAATCGATATGAAAAACAGCGCTATAAGCCCATACATATAATTATTGTTATTTGCGCTTTTTGTAAGTACTATTATTAATAAAAATATAACTGCTATTATAGGCATCACGAAAAAGAGTGCTATTGAAAATATTGCATATACCAAATCCTTATTATTTTGATAGGCATTTTTTATGTATAATTTCATATTGTCTCTATTTTCATACATATGGAAATCAAATTTATTTCCTATAATTGCAAGTAATTCGCCTATTATTATACCTATTAACAGAATGTATGCGACGCCAAAATGTGGCAGATACTTTACTTCTGAGAAAGCTGCAACGGCAAGTGGAAGTGTAATCCATAGGTATAGAATGCCAATGTTGCTTTTTCTAAATATTATGCTTAAAACTATTAGAACGTATGCAATTATCATCACTATATAAATGTATAATGGAATCCCAAAGAGACTTGAACCTATTACACCAAATCCTGCTGAACCAAAATCATATGTAAGGCCTGTAGGCATAAACTCCTGCACAGTCATGAACAGTGGTGTTGATGGTGTTGTGAATTTTGTGCTCAAGCTTAAATATGATTTTACAGTATCCCCAAGTGGTGTAAGCGCTATTGCGGATATTGCAATTATTATTATTAATGTGGTCCATACTATTCTAGTCATATTTGTATCATTCTTAAATGCAATCTTGCGCTTATGGAGCTCTTTTGGTAGATAATCAAGTACGGCAATGAAAATCAATGCAAATAATGGGCCACTTACAGTTATTGGTATGCCAAGTATCGCAGGTATTCTTCCATTAAGCGTTGCGTTATATGGCTGATAGAATACCAAAAATACTGCTATTACTATTATAACTATCGCATTCATCTTATAGAAATCAATGTTTAAGTCCTTTCTTAGATAGCTTATAATGCCCTGGAATATGATATATAATGTCAAAACTCCAGCATCAACAGTAAAGTAATGAGCGCCTAAAAATGTTGATGCAAATGCAATACCTGCAAGTATCGCAAGCCTCTTATTCTTCATATCTTTAACAGCAAGCATATACATTGCAAAGAAGAAGAAAAGACTAAATATTCCCCATGGCTCTAATAGCTGCTCGCCAGATATGAATGTTGTTAACAAAACGGGCATTGCCGCAGCAAGCGTGGCACCTATAAGCCCTACGTACTCATCATATTCTGTATATAATAACATGAATACTACAAATACCAAAAGCGCGGCAGTTATTGGAGGATATATACCAGAAACAAAACTCATAAGTGTTGTATTAAATGGAGCTGAAGTGCTACTCATTAAAGAGTACCAATATGCTTCTAGATATGGAACTAATGGCTGAATTCTCATTACACTTCCAGATGCAAGTGCTGGCCAGGCAGATGTTGATAATAATGGCATATAACCATATGTTAATAGCTGCTGTGTACTTAACATGTCAAAATATGGGTCGAATTCGAAAAAGTTAGGTGTTATTCCTATGCTTAACATTCTTGTTGCAAATGTTAGTATCATTATTGCAAAAAGCACAAACCATACCCACTGAGGAACGCTGCTTATATTTATTGGCTTTGATACTTTTTGTCTCTCTAATTTATCCAAAAGCATGCGCTCTTCTTTTTGATGGTGTTCTATTAATGTAAGCTCATCTTTTTTATGCAGATCTACTACCTTCTTCTTCTCGTCATCAGTAAAATTCGATATTAAAGATAATTCATCATTCTGTTTTTTCCTAAGGTCCGCCTCTTCTTTTTGATGACGTTCTATAATCTGTTTTGCCTTATCAAAATTAGACAGCTTGCTTCTTAAAAATACAAGTGTATCTCTACTTTGGTGTTCCTCTAATCTTATCTCTTTTATCTCGTTTTTTACCTTATCTGATCTACTCATTGTATTTAAGCCAAGCTTCTCCATAAATTCTTCTATTGCACCTGTTTTATACGCATATACACCAAATATTATAGATATTATAATGGCGTTTGCCTCAAATAGTGCTAAAGAGAATGCAAAAAAATGTATATAACTCATTGCATACGCTTCTATCCAGGTTAGCGTTGCCGGAGCTATTAAACCAAATATGAAACCTATGACAAGTATTTCAAATACACGAAGTTTAGTGCCTTTTAGTAAAGATATTGCAATTAGTATTCCAGGAACAAACAATGTTATAAACGCTATTATGCCAGATAATATAAAATTCATATCAGTCACTCAAAAATTTAGAACCTAAAAGTTCAACAAATCATTGCTTGAAAAGCTTAAAAAGCTTATCAGACGTTTTGCTTTTTACTAAAGATTGCTTTTAAAATCAATTATTTCTTATAATTTCATTTAGCAAACTCAGCTATGCATTATGGATTTTGGCATTGCTATTTTCTTCATATCGCTTCCTGGGAAAACGGTCCCTGGCGGCACTATCCTAACTTTTATTCCGATAGTACCATATTTTGTAAGCGCAGTAGCATGATCCTCTCTTACAAGATCCACAATATGCCCAGATTTAGGTATATAACCAACGCGCTTTTTCATACTCTTTGCCTTTGCGTTCTTTGCTGCAAGCTTTCCACCTATTATTATCTCAGCACCTATTGCACCACCATTCTCTATTATGCTTCTTAGCGTACCCTGTACTATCTTTCGAAAATTTATTCCACGCTCAAGTTTTTGTGCTATGTCTTTTGCAACAAGAAGGGGCTCTAACATCTTATTATCAATACCCATTATGCTTATCTGGGGATTTTGCATACCAAATTTTGTCCTAACACTTTCAGTAAGCGCATCAATTGTTCTGCCGCCCTTTCCGATTACTCTGCCAGGATTTAACACATATACAGTTATACGCGTTATCATAGGAGTCTTCTGTATATCAACTCTTGAAAAACCCGCTTTCTCAAGCGATTCCTCTAAGAATACAGATATATTATATTTTAATATTGAATCAGTAATAAATTTGTGTTCTATTGCCATTTTCACGCCTCTTTGCTCTCAATCTTTTTTGTATCAGATTTCTTATCATCAATTTGCTCTTTTGGTTCGTTTGCTTTTTGGGATGATTCTTTAACATTTGATTGTTTTTGTATATTATCAGATTTATGCTCTTTTGGCTTTGCAGTTAAATTATCCTTATGTGCTTCCTTTTTTATTTGTGTTGGTTTTTTTGGTTTTGCCTTCTTTGCACTTTCTAATTTTTGCAGCGCTTCAAGCTCTCTCGTATTCCTCTTTATATACTGCTGCATTGTGCTACTAAGACCCTTCTCAGTACCATTTGATATGCCTATCTCAATTTTTGCAAGCTCCAAATTACTACTTCTTGCAACTGCATAACCATAGGCACGTGTCGTAAATAATGCGCCTTTTGATGGTCTTCTCGGAGCTATTAAAGTCTTATTTGCAGCGGCATGTACAACAAACATAGAATCGGGCTCAAATCCCTTATTGCGGGCATTTGCCTGCGCGTTAACTAAAACCTTCCTTATAAGAGCTGCACATTTTATTGGGTATCTGCCCTTTTTTCCATGTAATTCATGCCTAGAACCCATATATTTATTATGCTTTTTATAAAGTATCGGAACGCCCTCCTTTACGCTATCTAATATAGATATCGCTTTCAAAACAC